>NZ_JBHXTQ010000026.1:0-76963 GCF_042677305.1 Kitasatospora sp. NPDC127121
CAGGCCGTCAGCTGCTCACGTTGTTCCGGGGGCCTCACGGCCGGTAGGCGGGGAGGCCCTTGACGGTGGAGACCGGGGCCGGGGCGGCGGAGCCGTCGGCGGGGAGGGTGCTGACGCCGTCGGGGGTGCGGGCCGCGATGGTCCTGCCGTCGGGGGACCACGCGGGTTCGGTGTAGTCGGTGGCGGCGGCGGGGGTGAGGTCCCGCTCGTCCTTCTGGTCGATCCGGCTGGAGCGGGTGAACAGGTGGTCGTGCCCGTCGACGGAGCGGACGAACACGACGTGCTCGCCGTCGGGGGAGAGGGCCGGCTGGGAGCCCTGGCCCAGGTCGCGGGTGGCGGGGCGGATGTAGTCGTCGTAGAGGTAGACCTCGCCGGCGGGGGTGTTGGCGTAGACGATCTCGCCGTGCCGGCCACCGGCGTCGGCCCAGGTGTTGCCGGTCTGCGGCGGCTGCGGCATGTTCGCGTTGCCGTCCAGGGAGGTGTGCGGGGTGAGCACCTCGGGGGTGCCGCCGACGGCCTTGGTGGGGATCTTCTCCAGGCGCAGGACGCCGCCCTTGGCGGCGGCGAAGACGATGGTGTCGAAGCGTTCGGCGGATTCGGGGAGGTCGCTGGGGCCCTGCGCGGCGTGCTGCCAGGTGGGGTGGGACCAGGCCTCGCCGCCGGGGGCCGTGGCGAGGGTGACCTTCGCGCCGCCGTCGGGGTCGGCGACGACGAGGTCGCCGTTGCCGTTGATGAAGGCCGCCCGCTTGCCGTCGGGGGACCAGGCGAGGTCGCGGACGACGGTGCCGAAGTCGACGGTGGTGCCGTTCATCGCGACGGCCCGGGTGCCGGTGCTGACGGTCAGGTGGTTGGCGGCGCTGGTGCCGTTGACCTCCTTGGTGCCCGGCGCGGGGGTGCTCGGCACGGGGGTGCCCGGTGCGGGGTTGCTCGGTGCGGGGGTGCTCGGGTGGGCGGAGCCGCCCGGGGCCGGGGCCCCCGGAGCGGTGGCGCCGGGCGCCGCGCTGCCGGGGGCGGCGGCGTCCGAGCCGGCGTTGTCGGGGCCGCAGGCGGAGAGCAGGACGGCGCCGACGGTGGTCATCACGGCGAGCGCGGCGGTGGTGCCGAATCTGTTGCGCACGGACATTCCAGGTCCCCCCTCGGGTGCGGTTCGCGTTCGAGGAGGAGCATCCCAGGGGGAGTTCAGCGGCCGGTGCGAGCCGTGTCACGGTCGTGGAACAACGGCCGCCCCGGCCGCCCCGGCCTGCCGTGTCGGGACCGGATTCTGGCGCCGGGTCAGAGCCCGAGGGCGGTGAGGCCGGGGTGGTCGTCGGGGCGCCGGCCGAGCGGCCAGTGGAAGAGGCGTTCGGCGGCGGCGATCGGCAGGTCGTTGATGGCGGCGTGGCGGTGCGCCATCAGGCCGTCGCGGTCGAACTCCCAGTTCTCGTTGCCGTAGGAGCGGTACCACTGGCCGGAGTCGTCGTGCCACTCGTAGGCGAAGCGGACGGCGATGCGGTCGCCGTCGTGCGCCCACAGCTCCTTGACGAGGCGGTAGTCGAGTTCGCGGTGCCACTTGCGGGTGAGGAAGTCGGCGATCCGCTCGCGTCCGGTGAGGAACTCGGTGCGGTTGCGCCACCGGCTGTCGGGTGTGTAGGCGAGGGCGACGCGGTGGGGGTCGCGGGTGTTCCAGGCGTCTTCGGCGGCGCGGACCTTCCGTCGGGCGGTCTCCGGGGTGAACGGGGGCAGGGGAGGGCGCTGTTCGGTCACGGGGTCTCCTCGGGCATGGCGGAGCCGACGGTGAGAACGGTCGTTCTCGCTGTAGCGGCTACCCTAGGAGAACCATCGTTCTCACGCAAAGGGCACGGCAGATGGACCAGCACGACCCGCGGGGCCTGATCCTCGACGCGGCCGAGGAGCTGTTCTACGGTCAGGGCATCCAGGCGGTCGGCATGGACGCCGTCCGGGCGGCCTCCGGCCTGACGATGCGCCGGCTCTACCAGCAGTTCCCGTCCAAGGACGACCTGGTCGAGGCGTACCTGCGACGCCGGGACGGACGCTGGCGGGCGAACCTCGCCGCCTACGTGGCCGGCGCCGCCACGCTGCCGCGCGACCAACTGCTCGCCGTCTTCGACTGGCTCGGCCGCTGGTTCGCCGAACCCGACTTCCGGGGCTGCGCGTTCGTCAACTCCTTCGGCGAGCTGGGCGCCGTCTCACCGGCGGTCACGGCGGCCGCCCGGCAGCACAAGGAGGAGTTCAACGCCTACCTCGCCTGCCTGGCCGAGGCCGCCGGCGCCCCGCCCGCCACCGCCGCCCAGCTGGCGCTGCTCGCCGAGGGGGCGATGACCACCGCCGCCGTGCACGGCGACCCGAGCGCCGCCGCCGACGCCAAGGCGGCCGCCCGCGTGCTGCTGGACGCCGCACTGTCCGCCCGCGCCTGACGGACCGCGGGGCCGTCAGCCCGGGACGGGGGCCGTGCGCCGCTCGAAGACCTCGGGGCGGGCCGCCTCCAGGGCGGTGGCGACGGCGCCCAGCAGGACGGCGTCCTGGCCCAGCCGGCTCGGCTCCAGCCGGGGCCGCAGCGGGGAACGCTCGTACAGGGCCTGCTCCAACGGGCGCAGCAGCAGGTCGGCGCTGCGCCCGATGCCGCCGCCGAGGACGACCACGTCCGGGTCGAGCAGCGCGGCGACGACGGCGAGGACGTAGCCCAGGCGGTCCACCTCCTGCCGGACGGCCTCGACCGCGGCGGGCTCGCCGAGCCGGGCCCGGGTGAACACCTTCTCGGCGCTGAGCGGCCGCCGCATCCCGAGGTCGAGGGCGGTGCGCACCACGGCGTCGGCGGAGACGGTCTCCTCCAGGGTGGTGCCGGTGCCGGTGGTCGCAGTGGCAGTGGCAGTGGCGGAGGCGCAGCCCGGCAGTCGCAGCAGCCCGAGTTCCCCGGCCGCGCCGTGCGCCCCCGTCAGCAGTTCGCCGTCCTTGACCACGCCCAGGCCGAGTCCGGTGCCGACCAGCAGGTAGACGAAGAGCCGGCTGCCCGCGCCCGCGCCGTAGGTGTACTCGCCGACGGCGGCGAGGTTGGCGTCGTTGGCGACGGTGACGGTGGTGCCCAGGCCGTCGGCTATTCGGTCGAACAGGCCGGGGCGGCCCCAGCCGGGCAGGCTGGCGGCGAGCCTGACGCTGCGTCTGCGCTCGTCCCAGACCCCGGGCGTGCCGGCCACGGTGTGGGCGACGGCGGTGCCGGGCAGGCCCGCCTCGGCGAGGGCCTCGCGGGCGGCCGCGACGACGGCGTCGGCGACGGCGTTGGCCGAGCGGCCGCGGTTGGGCAGGTCGCGGCGGGCGACGACGCATCCGGACAGGTCGGCGACGGCGACCCGCAGCCGGGCCCGGCCGATGTCGAGCCCGAGGACGTGCCCGGCGGCCGGGTCGGTCTCGTACAGGACGGCGGTGCGGCCGCGCTCGGGGGCGAACCTGCCGGCCTCGCGGGCGAGTCCGGCGAGTTCGAGGGTGGCCAGTGCGGTGGAGACGGTCGGCTTGGACAGCCCGGTGTCGCGGGCTAGTTGGGCCCGGGAGAGCGGGCCGTGGCAGCGCAGCCGCTCCAGCAGGAGCCACTCGTTGTTGCTCCGGAGCCGCTGCCGGTTCCACGGCTGTTGTCCAGGCCCTGACAGTAGAGCGAGGGCGACGGGCTGCGGCGCCCCGTCCGTGGCCGTAGTCCGTCCTGCTGTGCTCATTCGGTCGATCGTAGGGCACCCGTCAGCCGACGAACGAGGACGGACGGTGAGAGTACGGACGGGCGGAGCGGAAGCGCGGACCGCCGGTGGCGGCGGAGAGTCCCGGCTCCCTGCTGCCACCGGCGGTCGGATCGCCCGGCGCGGCCGCGCCCCGCCGGGGGCGGCCCTCGCAGGGCCGGGGTCCGGTCCCACACGCCGGACCCCGGGCTCGACGGGTGCGGGTGGGTCAGTCGATGGTGTAGCCGGAGCCGAAGGCGGTGACGCTGAGCGGGCCGTCCAGGTTGTAGTTGCCGGTGGCGGCGATCCGGCGCAGGCACTCGACCCGGTCGACGGACTTCCTCCATTCGTCGGCGGTGGAGGAGTTGGCCGGGTTGGTGAGGTCGTCGACGCGGACGTCGAAGAAGGCGTTCAGCCAAGCGCTCTCGCCGGCGCCGGACGGCGAGCCGACCTTGGCGTTGGTGCGGCCGATGAGGGCGGGCAGGGCGTCGTACTCGCTGCCGTTGCCGTGCTGGATGGAGGCGTCGTACAGCTCGGCGCGGGCGAGGGCGGTGGTGAGGCCGAGCTGGTCGGCCTGGTTCATGGCGGGGGTGAAGTAGCGCTGGTCGACCTGGTCGTCCTGGACCTGCCGGAAGGTGGCGTCCTGGGCGGCCTGCTTCCAGGCGGCGACGTAGTCGCTCTCGGGCAGGCCGCTGGTGTCGCCGCTGCCGGCGGCGGCCAGGCGCTCCAGCTCGGGGATGAAGCGGGCGAGCGGGTTGTCGGGGGAGACGGCGGTGTAGGCGCGGACGACCTTGAGCGCGTCGCCGTCGTTGGTGGTGAAGCCGGCGCGGCCGGCGGTGACGCCGCGGCCGTCGTTGATGTTCTCGGCGTAGCCGTACTGGAGTTCGGTGGTGCTGTTCTCGAAGATGCTGATCAGCTGGTCGGCCCGGCGGTGCTGATCGGGGGTCAGGCCGCCTGCGGACGCCCGCTGCACGGCCGCGGCGGTCGCCCGGGCGGGGGCGGTGGACGCCGAGGCGGAGGTGGCGGCCCAGGCCGCACCGGCGACCAGGGCGGCTGCCGCGGTGGCGGCGGCGAGGCGTCGGGTTCGGGAAACTCGCATGGGTGTGCTCCGATCTCCGGGGGCGGTGCCGCCGGAGGCAGTGGGGGATGGCGCGCCGGTCGAACGGGGGCGCTGTGGGGGCAGGAGAGCGAGCTCGCGGCAGCAGAGTACGGTCTGCGGCCGACGGCGGTCTATAAGGTAAGGAAAGTTTCCTAATAAAATTGCTTGGGTCTCGGAGACGGTGCTCGGTCGTCGCCGAACGGGCCGCGCCGGTGATACCGTCCGAGCGTCTGGCGACCGTCCGCCCGGCCACCGCCGAGCCCGGCCCGCGAGCTCCCTGCACCACCGAATCGGGCGCCCCGCGTGCACGCACACGCCGCGTGCGCACCGCCCGCGCCGTACGCGCGCGTACCGCACACGCCTCCGCGCCCGGCCGCTCCCACCGAAACCCCGACCAGCACGGAGCACCGACCCATGAGCCTCCCGAGCACCACCCCGCCCACCGTCACCCCGATACGGCCGCCGCGCCTGGTGGCCACCGACCTCGACGGGACGATCGTGCGCGGCGACCGCACCGTCTCGGCCCGCACCGTCGCCGCGCTCGCCCGGGTCGAACGGGCCGGCGGGCTCGTCGTCCTGGTCACCGGCCGCCCGCCGCGCCTGATGGGCGAGATCGCGGCCGCCTTCGGCCACCGGGGCGTGGCGATCTGCTCCAACGGCGCCTTCGGCTACGACATGCGCACCCGCGCGGTGATCGCCGAGAACCCGATCCCGGTCGACGTGCTCGGCGAGAGCGCCCGGCGGCTGCGCGAGGCCGTGCCGGGGATCGGGCTGGCCGTCGAGTACGCCCAGGAGCTGGCCGGGGACGCGCACTACGAGGCGGGCGCCTGGGACGCCGACACCACCGTGCAACGCCTCGACGACGCACGGTTGTTCGGCCGCCCGGCGCCCAAGCTGATCGGCCGTCACCCGGAGCTGTCCGCGGACGAGCTGCTGGCGCTGGCCCGCCCGGTGCTCGGCGAGCTGGTGACGGTCTACCACGCGAACGGCGAGCGGCTGGTCGAGGCCGTCGCGAAGGGCGTCAGCAAGGCCTCCGCGCTCGGCGACCTGGCGCGGCGGCGAGGGATCACCCGCGAGCAGGCGGTCGCGTTCGGCGACATGCCCAACGACCTGCCGATGATGGCCTGGGCGGGCACCTCGTACGGCGTCGCCAACGCCCACCCGGAGGTGCTGGCCACGGTGGACCACGTCATCGGCAGCAACGACGAGGACGGGGTGGCCACCGTCCTGGAGGGCCTGTTCCCCGAGGGGTGAGCCGCGTGCGGAACGGGCGTTCCCGGGAACGCCCGTTCCCGGAAGGCCTTTTCCCGGAACGGACGCTCCCGGAACGGACGCTCCCGGTAGGGGCGCGGCCGAAACGGCGGCTCCGGGCGGAGTGCACTCCCGGAACCGCCGCTTCCCGCCCGTGCCGTCAGGGCGCGCTGGTGTGGGTCAGGGTCTCCCAGCCGATGAAGTGGTCGGCCCCGAACGGGCTGTGCGCGGCCACGTACCGCCCGGTCTGCGGCATCGCCACGCCCTCGCGCAGGTGGTACTCGTTGTACGCGAGTTGGACGGCCGGGCCGAGACCGGTCTTCGGCGAGCCGTCGCAGAGCCAGTTCGGTACTTTCGCGCCGTTCTCGTACGCGGTGTGGAACTCCAGGGCCTTGACCAGCCGTTCGCGCCCCTCGCCCCACAGGTCGAGGCCCTGGAGCCGGGCGGTCTCGGCGGTCTGGGCGGCGGCCTCCAGGCCCCAGCCGGTGTGCCCGAAGTCGCGGCAGGTCTCCTGCGACAGCCCGTCCACGAAGGTCGACTGGTCGGACCAGTACTTCACCAGCGCGGCCTTGCCCTCGATCCCGGCTTTGGGCGGCGGCACCGGCAGGGCGCCGTCGGAGGACAGGTAGACGTAGGCGGGCAGGCGCTTGCGCCACATGCCGGCGGCCTGGTCGAACAGGCCGCGGTCGTCGAGGAAGACCGCGATGCCCATCAGGGCGTCGGTCTCGATCAGCTCCCAGTTGCCGTTCTTGCGCGGGCTGCCGGGCGACAGCAGCGGCACGTAGACGGTGCGCAGCATGGCGGCGAAGCGGTCGATCGAGGCGGTCGGCCAGCCCGCCCCGGAGTGGCGGATCAACTCGGCGGCCCGGGACCAGTTGTTGCCCGACCAGCCGGTCTGCAGCGGTGCGTTGCTGTTGGTGTGCTCCTGGATCACGGCCGACCAGGCGTCCATGATCTCGATCGCCTTGTCGGCGTACCGCTGGTCGCGGGTGAGCACCCACTGCAGGGCGTGGGCGTAGGCGGCCATCGCGTCGTTGCGCTCGTCCGAACAGCCGTTGTCGGGGTGGGAGCGGGACCCGCACTCGACGGTGGCGCGCGGCCGGGGCCGCCAGTCCAGCGAGGCGTACGTGCTCGACCGGAGGTCGGCGAAGGCGGACGTCCAGGGTTCGGCCCCGGCCGCCAGCTTGCCCTTGAGGAAGGCGAGTTGCTGGTCGCCGACCAGCACGCCGGGGTGCCGGAAGGCGGCCCGGGCGCCGTGCGCGGCGGGTGCGGCGGCCCCGGCGGGTGTGGAGGTGAGCGGGAGCAGGGCGGCGAGTGCCGCCGCGGCGATCAGTGTCCTGGTGCGGCTACGGCCCATGGGGAGCTGGTCCTCTCGCGGGGGGAGGCGGTCGAGCGCTGATGCCATGTTAGGAAAGTTGCCTAACATGAGAAGTGAACCACCAACCCCCGCGTGCGCCAAGAGGACCGGCTCCGTTCACCGCCGCACCCGTAGGCGTGCGTTCCGCATTTATCGCCTGTTGATCGTCGGGGCGTAACGTCGGACTCATGAACGAGATAACGGCCGAGTGGCCGGGGGCGGCGCCCGAGGGGCGGATGACGGAGCAGGACACCGAGCGGTTCCGGGAGTTGCTGGCGCGCTTGGAGAACTCGCTGGCGGCGGACCGGACGGCGGACCGGGCGAGGCGCCGGGCGGCGGCCGGGTCCGATGCCTGACGGGCCGGAGCGGCGCCCGGTGGTGGTGCTGCCGCTCTGGCGGCGCGGTGAGTCGTACGGGCCGGCGGACCGGCCCGGGGTGCCGCGGGGGCGCTCCGGGCCGGTGGCGGTCGATCAGGTGACGGCGTCGCCGCTGCCGTCGCTGCCGCCTCTGCCGCCGGCGGCGCGGTGGAATCCGGACCGCTGACGGTACGGCACGTCAGCAGCTGCAGTCACAGCAGTCGCAGCCGTCACAACAGCTGCAACCGTCGCAGCCATCGCAACCGTTGCAGCAGTTGCAAGGATCACAGCAGTCGCCGCAGTCGCAGTCGTGCCGCTGGCACCAGCCCTCCCGGCGCTCCCGGCTGAACGGGTCGTTGTGGTCGCAGCAGAGCAACTGGCAGGTGCAGGCCATCAGCGCCCACACCGCGCAGCCGGCCAGCAGGTTGCGCGGTCGCGGCGGCTTGGCGCCGATCGGGGTGAAGCCGGGGCCCTGGGGCACCCACGGCGGGAGCGGGGTCTGGCCGGGATCCTGACCAGGGGTCTGCCCGGGCGGCGCCTGGCGCGGCGGCGCGTCGTGCGGGTGCTCCCCGGCGGTGGCGTGCGGGTGCCCGCCGGTCGTTGCGTGCGCGGATCCGTCGGGGGCGGACCCGCCGGCGACGGGTCCGGCGTTCCGGGTGCGGCAGGCGGCCGCGTGGGCGGCCGGGCCGAAGACCCGCTCGACGGCCCGCTCGGTCTCGTGCGCGAGCAGCAGGTGCACCAGGGCCCGGTCGGTCAGTTCGACCTCGCGCAGCGCGAGCCGGATGCCGTGGACGGCGTCGCGGCACAGGCGTTCGGCCTCGGTGAGGTCGGTGCCGGTGGCGGTCAGCGGGTTCCAGGCGCCGCCGGCGGCGTCGGCGGCCTGGTCCTCGGCGGCGTCGAGGAGGTGGGCGAGCCGGCCGAAGAGCCGGCCGGCCTCGGCGAGCGGGGCGGCGTTGCCGGGGCGCCCGGCGAGGACGGCGGTGTGCGCGAACGCGGCCGAGGTGGCGGTCTCGGTGGGCTCGGTGACCAGCAGGACGGAACCGCCGGGCGGCAGTGACCGCTCCAACTCGCCCTGTCGGGAGGCGGCTTCGAGCAGCACGCCGGTGTCGAAGCCGACCGCCGAGGCGCTGCCGGCACTCTTCCGGTCCCACCGCCGGGTGACCGCGCGGGCCCCGACGGCGACCGGGCGGCGGCCGAACAGGCCGTCACGGTCCTCGACGTGGTCGCGGATCTTGACCGAGGCGAGGGCGAGCGAGACGGCGGCGGCGAGTCGGGCGCCCTCGCCCCGGGCGACGGAGGCGGTGCGCATGCCGCGCAGCGGGCAGGGCCCGGCGGTGCGCCGCCAGGAGGCGTCCTCGCGGGCGGCCTGGGCCTCGACCAGGACCGAGATGATCAGGCCGTCGTAGTTGGTGGCGGTGCGGGCGAGTTGGCCGTGGTCGTCGCGCAGCGCGAGGCAGAGCCCGCACAGGTGCGCCAGCCACGATGCCTGAAGCCGTTCGGACAGCCGGTGCTTGCACGGTCTGATGATGCCGAACATGATTCCCCCTCGCCGGTGGGCCGCTGACCAGCCCTGATCCGCCGAACATCATATGATCACCGCCCCTCCCGGGCCGAGGGGCGGAGGAGCCGAGGCGTCGGAGGAGCCGAGGAGCCGAAGCCGAGGAGCGGAGGAGCCGAAGGGTCGGAGGAGCCGGAGGAACGGGAGAGGGTGCGAGGAGCACAGGGGCGCGCAGTCGAACGCAGCGCGCAGTCCCGGCCGAATCCACGCCGCCCGCCCTTCCCCACGCCCCGCCCGCAGCGTCCCGCGCCCCTGGGAGTGATCTCATATCCGGGATAGCATCGCGAATATGGGAATCGAGACGGCCGCCGACGAGCGGCTCGCCAACCGGCTCGCCGAATTGAGACTGGAACGGGGCTGGACGCTGGAGGAACTGGCCCGGCTGGCGGACGTCAGCCGCTCCACGCTGTCGCGCGTCGAACGGGCCGAAGTCAGCCCGACCGCCGCGCTGCTCGGGCGGCTCTGCGCCGTCTACGGGCGGACCATGTCCCGGCTGCTCGCCGAGGTCGAGTCGGCGCCGGCCCGGCTGGTGCGGGCCGCGGACCAGCGGATCTGGCGGGACGAGACCACCGGCTTCGTCCGCCGCTCCGTCTCCCCGCCGCACGGCTCGCTGCGCGCCGAGATCGTCGAGGGCCGGCTGCCCGCCGGCGCCGACATCGCCTACGACCGCCCCTGCGTGGCGGACCTGGAGCACCACCTCTGGGTGTTCGAGGGGGTGTTGGAGCTCACCGTCGACGGCGAGCGACACCTGCTCGGCCCCGGCGACTGCCTGCGCTACGTCTCCGGAACCAGCCGCTTCCGCGCCCCCGGCCCGGACGACGCCCGGTACGCCCTGGTGGTGGTGGAACCGTGAGGCGCCCGAAGACCCGGATAGCCGCCGCGCCCCGCGAGCGCTTCGACGCCGCCGGGCGCCGCGTCCTGCTGGTCTGCGTCGCCGGCGGCTTCACCACGCTGCTCGACCAGTCCGTCCTCAACACCTCCATCCCGGCCCTGCGCGAGAGCCTGCACGCCCAGCCCGCCCACCTCCAGTGGATCGTCGCCGGCTACTCGCTCGCCTTCGGCCTGGCGCTGATCCCCGGCGGGCGGCTGGGCGACGTCAGGGGCCGCAAGTGGCTCTTCGTCACCGGCCTCGCCCTGTTCACCCTGGTCAGCCTGGTCTCGGCGACCGCCACCGCACCCGAGGTGCTGATCGCGGCCCGGCTGCTCCAGGGCGTGGGCGCCGGGCTCGTCAACTCGCAGATGATCGGCACCCTCCAGGACGTGTTCGACGGCCAGCTGCGGGCCCGCGCCCTCGGCATGTACGCCGTCACGGGCGGCCTGGCCTTCGCGCTCGGCCCGCCGATCGGCGGCGCGGTCCTGGCGGCGGCCGGCCCCGAGCACGGCTGGCGGCTGACCTTCCTGCTCAACGTGCCGTTCGGACTGGCCACCGTCGCGCTGGCGGTGCGTCACCTGCCCAGGCCGCGCCCGAGTGCCCGGCACGCCGACCTCGACCTGGTCGGCCTGCTGCTGGTCGCCGCGCTCACCCTCGCCCTGATGCTGCCGTTCGTCCAACCGCCCGGCTGGACCGGCTGGTTGGCCTTCGTCGCCGTCGCCGTCCTGCTGCTCGGCGCGCTCGCCTGGTGGCAGCGCCGCTACGCCCGCTCCGGCGGCCACCCGCTGATCCACCCGGCACTCACCCGCTCTGCGCCGTACGCGCTCGGCACCGTGACCGCGATGGCCCAGTTCGGCTCCTCGCTCGCCGCCGGACTGGTGCTCACCATGTTCCTCCAGGACGGCCTCGGGCTCTCCCCGATGGGCGCGGCACTCGTTGCGCTGCCCTCGGCGGTGGCCATGGGCGTCGCCTCCGCGCTGGCCTGGCGGGTGGTGCAGCGCTTCGGGCGGCGCACCGTCACCGCGGGCATGACCGGCTCCGCCCTGGTCATGCTGGCGAGCGGACTGGTCGCGCACTGGGCGCCCGCCGCCGTCCTGCCCTGGCTGCTGGCGCTGCTGCAACTGTTCGGCGGCGCCTCGATCGGCGTGATGGGCGCCACCAACCAGGCGTACGTGCTGCGCCACGCGCCCGCCGAGGCGGCCGGGGTGAGCGGGGCCATCCTGCAGATGGCGCAGCGGATCGCGGCGGCGGTCGCGGTCTCGGCGCTGTCCGGCGTCTACCTGCGGCAGACCGCCGGGGGCGGCGACCACCGCTCCGCCTACCTGGCCACCAGCGTGGTGTGCGCGGCGGTCGCCGCCCTCGCCGTCCTGGCCTCGGTGTTCGCCGGCCGGCGGGCGGCCCGGGAGGCGGCCGGCGAGCCCGTCGCGGTGAGCCGTGGGCGAACAGCGGTCCGCTGAGTTCTGTCCGGCGCAGGCCCGCAGTTACGGTGGCGGGCATGACCGAGAACCGGATCGTGGACCTGCCCGAGGTGGCGCTCGCCTACCGTGAGAGCGGCCCGCCGGACGGCCCGGCGCTGGTGCTGCTGCACGCCCTCGGGGAGCGCGCCACGGACTGGGACGTCGTCCTGCCCGCCCTCGCCCCCGGGCACCGCGTGTACGCGCTCGACCTGCGCGGCCACGGCGACAGCGGCCGCACCGCCCGGTACGGCCTGGAGGAGATGCGCGACGACGTGCTCGCCTTCCTCGACGCGCTCGGCCTGGTGCGGGTCGACCTGGTCGGCCACTCGATGGGCGGCGTGGTCGGCTACCTGGTCGCCCAGGCCCGGCCGGAGCGGATCGGCCGGCTGGTCCTGGAGGACATCCCGGCACCGCACCCGCGCCCGGTCGGTGTGGTGCCGGACGCGCCGGACGAGCCGGTGCACTTCGACTGGGCCGTGGTGAAGGCCGTCAAGACACAGGTCGACACCCCCGACCCGGCCTGGCTGGCGGGGATGGCCGGGATCACCGCCCGCACCCTGGTGGTCGCGGGCGGCTCGGCGAGCCACGTCCCGCAGGAGCGGCTCGCCGAGCTCGCCCGGCTGATCCCGGACTGCCGGATGGTCACCATCGAGGCCGGGCACCTCGTGCACAGTGCCCGGCCCGACGAGTTCGTCGCCGCGGTGGCGCCGTTCCTGTCCGCCTGACGCGGACGTCCTGACGCGGACGTTCTGACGTGGACGTCCTGACGCGGACGCCTCGGGGCGGACGCGCCGGTCAGACGCCGAACTCGGCCGGCAGGCGGCCGGCGCGCACCGCCGCGACCAGGTCGGCGTGGTCTGCCTCGGTCCGGTCCGCGTACGCGACGGCGAAGGCGGCGACCGCCTCGTCCAGCGCCTCGCTCCTGCCGCAGTAGCCGGCCAGCAGGCCGGGGTCGGCGGTGTGCGCGTGCGCCCGGGCCAGCAGGGCGCCGGTGATCCGGGCGTAGTCGTCCAGTTGGCCCGGCAGCAGCGCGGCCGGGTCGACGCTGCCCTTGCGGTTGCGGAACTGCCGGACCTGGTAGGGGAGTCCGTCCACCGTCGTCCAGCCCAGCAGGGTGTCGCTGACCACCTGCATGTGCTTCTGCCCGAGCACCACCCGGCGGCCCTCGTGGCCGTCCTGACCGGCCACCGGGTGGCCCGCGCGCTCCAGGTACGGCAGCAGCACGGACGGGCGGGCCTCCTTCACCTGGAGCACCAGCGGCTGGTCCCGGTGGTCGGTGAGCAGCACCACGTACGAGCGGGTGCCGACGCTGCCGGTACCCACCACCCGGAACGCCACGTCCTGCACCCGGTAGCGGGACAGCAGGGTGCGCACCTCGGCGGGCACCGTCGCCACGTACGGGCCGAGCGACTGCGCGACGGCCCGCGCGGTCGCGTCGGTCACCTCGGTGAGCACCGGCGGAGCGGCCGTGAACCGCCGACCGCCGTCCGCCGTACGGGTGGTGCTGCGGGCGGCGAATCTGGCGCTGGTGTTGCCCAGCGCCTTCGCGCCGACCTTGCGCAGCACCTCGGCCAGGTCGTGCGCCTCGGTGAAGGAGACCAACTGCTCGTCCGCGACGGCGTTCCAGGCGTCCAGCGCGGGCAGCTTGGCGAGCGTGCGCATCGTGCGGCGGTAGGAGCCGGCCGCGTGCTGGGCGGCCTCCCGGGCGGTGGTCTCGTCGGCCCCGGTCTCGCGGCCGGCCAGCACCAGGCTCGCGGCCAGCCGCTTGAGGTCCCACTCCCACGGGCCGGGCACGGTCTCGTCGAAGTCGTTGATGTCCATCACCAGTTGCCCGCGGGCGTCCCCGTACAGCCCGAAGTTGGCGGCGTGCGCGTCCCCGCACAGCTGGGCGCCGACCCCGGTGGCCGGGGTGCCCGCCAGGTCGGCGGCCATCAGCCCGGCCGAACCGCGCAGGAACGCGAACGGCGTGGCGGCCATCCGCCCCACCCGGATCGGCACCAACGCGGCGATCCGGCCCGCGTTGGACGCCTCGATCGCCTCGACGGCCGTCGGCCGCCCGGGCCCGGGGGAGAACTCCGCGTGCCGCTCCCGGGGAATCCGCCCGCGCAGCGCCTTCCCCCGCTCCCGCGAACGCCCGCCCCGCCCCGACGCGAACCCGGCCACCGCGAACGCCCGCCGCCCCTGCGGCGCGGCTCCGTCCACGTCGGCCACGGCCCCGTCCGCCACCTCGGTCACCTCGGTCACCTGCGTCACCGTTCCCCACCCGTCCCTTCCGGCTCCCACCCGCCCGCGACCTGCGCGAACGGTTCTGCAGGGGGAGTGACGTCCGACGCCTGACGACGGTTCCTGAGCCCGGCGGACGCGAGGCGGCAGCCGCCCGTATCCTCGGGGCACGGCCCGCCGTCGAAGGCCGGGCGCGGAGTCGGTCGGGACCGGGGGGACAGCGGTGAGCGACGGGGGGAGAGCCCGGCGGGGCAGGCCCACGGTGAACGACGTGGCGGCGCTGGCGGGTGTGTCGATGGCGACGGTGTCGCGCGTGCTGGCGGGCGACTACCCGGTGGCCGGGGCCACCCGGGAGCGGGTGCTGCGCGCGGTGCGCGACCTCGACTACGTCGTGAACGCGCAGGCGCGGGCGCTGGCCGGCCGGCGGTCCCGGACGGTGGCGATCCTGCTGGGCAACCTCGCGGCGCCCTTCCACAACCGGGTCGCGCACGGTGTGGAGCGGCAGGCGGTGGACGAGGGCTGCCTCTGCCTGGTGGCGGCGACCGACGACGACCCCGACCGCGAACTGACGCTGGTCGAGGAGATGCGGGCGCGCGACGTGGAGGCCGTCGTGCTGGTGGGCGGGGTGGAGGACAGCCCGGGGTACCGCACCCGGGTCGCCCGGCTGGCGGGCATCCTGGACGCGGCCGGCTCCCGGCTGGTGCTCTGCGGCCGGCCCGCCCCGGGGGAGGAACTGCCGTTGACGGCCGTGCACTACGACAACGCGGGCGGCGCGCGGGCGGCCGTCGACCACCTGCTGACGCTGGGCCACCGGCGGATCCTCTTCCTCGGCGGACCGGCCGCGACCACCACCACCCGGGAGCGCCTCGCCGGGTACCAGGCCGCGCTGGCGGCCCAAGACCTGCGCCACCCGGCCGAATTGACGGTGGAGGGGTGCCACACCCGGGACGGCGCGCGGGCCTGGCTGCGCCGCCGCCTGGCCCAGGGCCCGCCGGACTTCTCGGCGGTCTTCGCGCACGACGACGACGTGGCGGCCGTCGTGCTGACGGTCCTGCGGGAGCACGGGATCTCCGTGCCCGAACAGGTCTCGGTGATCGGCTTCAACGACCTGCCCGGGGCCGAGGACCTCAGGCCCGGCCTGACCACCGTGCGCATCCCGCACCTCGACCTCGGCCGCACGGCGCTGCGCCTCGCGCTGCACCGCCCCGGCCCCGAGCCGCAGCGGGCCGTCCTCGCCACCGAGCTGGTGCCCCGCGGGTCGACGGGGCCGGTCGGGTAGCCGGCCCTCCGGTAGCAGGCTCTCCGGTCGCGGGCCCTCCGGCCACGAGCCCGTGCCGGAAGCGTTGTCCTCGCGATAGAAAGCGCTTACTCTCCCGTCAGACAAGGGAGTTCGCGAGGAAGGACGGCCCGATGGACAGCTCGTGGACGAAGACCGGTGACCCGGCGTCGATACCGCTCCTGAGCAGGCGCGGACTGCTCAGGACCAGCGCCGCCGCCACCGCCGCGGCGGCCGCGTGGTGGCTCGGAGGGCCCACCGAGGCCCGGGCCGCCGACAACTACGACGCGATGCGCGCGGCCTGGTCCGAGCAGCTGACCGGCACCGGGTACGACCCGGCCGCGCCGCCGTTCGCCCGCGCGCTCACCGCGCTGGGCGACCAGGCACGGCGCCACCAGGCCGCGTTGAGCCCGCAGGCCGGGTCGCTCTGGCCCGATCTGCCGGTCGGCTCGGCCTCCGCCGCCGTCACGTCGACGGTCGGGCGGCTGCGGCTCATGGCCCTGGCCCTCACCCGGCCGGCCACCGGCTCGACGGGCGACCCAGGCCTCGGCGCCGCCGTCGCGACCGGCCTGGACTGGGTGCTCCAGCGCGCCTACACCGCCACCACCACGTCGTACGGGAACTGGTGGGACTGGCAGATCGGCGCCCCCCAGGCCCTGCTGGACGTGTGCGTGCTGCTCGGCGACCTCCTGACGGCCGAACGGGCGGCCGCGTGCGGTGCGGCCGTGGACCACTTCGTCCCGTCCTCGGTGGTCGACAAGTACACCGGCACCAGCACCGGGGCCAACCGGGTGGACCTGTGCCGGGTGCTCGCGCTGCGCGGTGTCATCGGCCGCTCGGCGGCCCCGGTCGCCGCCGCGCAGCGGGGGCTGTCACCGGTGTTCCGCTACGTGACCACCGGCGACGGGATCTACGCCGACGGCAGCTTCGTCCAGCACACCTGGGTGCCGTACACCGGCAGCTACGGCGAGGTGCTGCTCGGCAGCCTGAGCCGGCTGCTGCGCCTGCTCGCCGGTACGCCCTGGGCCGTCACCGACCCCGCGCTGCGCAACGTCTTCACCGCCGTGGACCGGGGGTTCCTGCCGTTCCTGTTCAACGGCCTGGTGATGGACGGGGTTTCGGGCCGTGCCGTCAGCCGGGGCGTGCAGGCCGGCGACGCGCGGCGGGCGCGCCTGGACGACCACGTGCGCGGCCACGCCCTGCTCGGGGACGTCCTGCGACTGGCCGACTCCGGGTCGGTGCCGGCGGCCCAGGCGGCGGCCTGGCGCGCCGCCGTGAAGGGCTCCCTCCAGCGGGACCAGGTGCTCCCTTACCTGTCCAACGTCCTCGCCGACATCCCCGAACTCGCCCGCGCACAGGCCCTCCTGGCGGACTCCGGCACCCGGGCGGCGGACGAGGGCACGGGCAGCCGGGTGTTCACCATGGACCGGGCCGTCCACCGCCGGCCCGGCTGGAGCGCGCAGCTCAGCCTGTCCTCGTCCCGGACCGCCTTCTACGAGTGCGGGAACGGCGAGAACCTGCGGGCCTGGCACAGCGGCAGCGGAATGCTCTACTGGTACGGCGGCGAGCAGGGCGACGAACAGTACAGCGACTCCTTCTGGCCCACCGCCGACCCCTACCGGCTGCCCGGCACCACCGTGTCGACGCGCCCGCTGGCCGACGGCGCCGGGGGCGACTGGGGCCAGGCCCGCCCGGCGACCGCCTGGGCGGGCGGGGCGAGCGACGGCGACCGGTCGGTGGTCGGCCAGGACGTCAGGGGCCTCGGATCCACCCTGGTCGGGCGCAAGTCCTGGTTCTGCCTGGACGATTCGATCGTCTGTCTCGGCGCGGGCATCGGCTGTACCGACGGCGTCGCCGTCCGCACGACCGTCGACCACCGCAACCTCGGGGCCCGCGAGGACCGGGAGTTCGTGCTGGACGGCGTCCGCCAGCCCGCCGACCCCGGCTGGAGTCGGCGGGCCGACGGCGTCCGCTGGGCGGCGCTCGCCGGGTCGGGCGCCTGGGTGTTCCCCGACGGCGCCACCCTCGACCTCGCCCGCGAACGGCGGACCGGGGCGTGGGCCGACATCAACCGGGGCGGGGCGCCCGACCCGATCACCCGGACCTACCTGTCGATCGGCCTCGACCACGGCACCGACCCCGTCGACGGGACGTACCACTACGTGCTGATGCCCGGGGCCGGCCCGGACCAGGCGGCGGCCCGCGCGGCGGCCCCGACGGCCACCGTGCTCGCCAACACGGCCGACGCCCAGGCGATCAGCGCGCCCGGACTCGGACTCACCCTCGCCAACTTCTTCGCCCCCGGTACCGTCGGCCCGCTGACCGTCTCCGCCCCCTGCTCCGTCCTGCTCCGCGAGAACGGCGGCGACCTCTCCGTCACCGTCGCCGACCCCACCCGGAAGGCGGCCACCGTCCAGCTGACGCTGGCGCTGGACGGCTACCGGCTCGCGAGCGGCGGCACCGGCATCACGGTGCTCTCGGACTCCGGGCCGCTGGTGCTGCGCTGCGCGGTGGCGGGCACCGGGGGAGCGAGCCTGTCGGCGGTCTTCCGGCGGAGCGCCGGCTTCCGTCGAGGTGCCGCCTGACGGAGCCGGCCGCCGAGGTCAGCGCACCGGGACGGGCCTTACTGGCCGACCCGCCCGTCGAGGCACTCGCGCAACAGGTCGGCGTGCCCGCAGTGACGGGCGTACTCGTCGATCCTGTGCACCAGCAGCTCTCGCACCGCGATGCCGCTCTTCCCCAGCCGCGTGCCCAGGTCCGGGTGCGCGGCCAGGGCGGCGTCGGTCGCGGCCTGTTCGCGGGCCAGGTCGGCGAACGCCGCGTCGACCTCGGCCTGCTCGGCGACGGCTCCGTCGAAGTCCGCGTCCCGCTTGCCGTAGAGCTTCGGCAGCGGATCGCCGTCGCTGATCCAGCCCCGCCAGTCCCGTTCCACTGCGGCGAGGTGCCGGACGAGGCCGAGCAGCGACATCGTCGACGGCGGGACGGACCGGCGGGCCAGCTGCTCCGGGTCCAGGCCTTCGCACTTCATCAGCAGGGTGTGGCGGTAGTTCGTCAGGAAGTCGTTCAGGGTGGGGAGTTCGCCGTCCGGGCAGACTCCCTCGCTGTTGCGGGGGTCGTCGTCCGGGTCGGCCCACATGTCGGGGTAGACGGTTGCCTGGGTCCATCGTTCGGGTTGGTCGCTCATGAGGGCCATGCTCGTCCGTGCGGCCCCGAGCCGCCAGTGGGTTTTGCCGCGATGGTGGCGGATCCTCAGGGCGTCGGCGTCGGCGTGGGAGCGGCGGCCGGAGGCGGGGGGCTGGGGAGGGCGCTCGCGCGGGCCGCGGGGTCGGTGACGACGCCGGTGCAGTTGTCGCCGTCCTTCTGGTGGCCGCACACCTGCAAGGTGGTGTCGCCGGGGCTCGCGTCGACCATCACGGAGTAGTTGTCGTAGCCCCAGTGGATCAGGGCGGTCTCCTGCCAGCCGTGGTTGGTGGTGATGGTGGCGCTGTCCCCGGGGGAGCCGTCGGTGATCCCCGACCAGGCGGCCCGGCAGCGCGGGCTGTAGTGGACGTAGAGGACCACCTTGCCCACGTTGCCGGTCAGCAGGGTGCGCTGGTCGACGTCGCACCGCATGTCCTGGGGGTCCTTGCCCGCGCAGCCGACGCCCTCGCAGAGCGGCGCCGGCCCGGCGGTCGCCGCTGCCGTCGCCGCCGCCGTCTTCGGCGGGAGCGTCGCCGCCGATGCCGTGCCGTTGCCGCCGTGCGGGCCGCGCAGGTACAGGGCTGCGAACAGGATGAGCACGGCGGCCACGGCGGCTCCCACGCCGGCCGCCGGCCGCCGCCACGGGGCGGGCCGCGGCGAGGCGGGGGCGGCGTCGGGCGCTTCGGCCGGCGCTGCGGGCGCGGGCGCCGGGGAGAGCGCCTCGTCCGTGTCGTGCGCGGCCTCGGAGGAGGGCGCCTCGTGCGCGTCGCGCGCGGCCTCGGCCTTCCGCAGCAGGGAGGTGAGCAGATCGGCGTCGCA
Organism: Kitasatospora sp. NPDC127121; assembly: GCF_042677305.1. Lineage (NCBI taxonomy): Bacteria > Bacillati > Actinomycetota > Actinomycetes > Kitasatosporales > Streptomycetaceae > Kitasatospora > Kitasatospora sp. NPDC127121. The sequence continues at coordinate 19,146 of NZ_JBHXTQ010000026.1, forward strand.
CTCGACCGTGGCGATCAGGCCGGCCAGGGCCTGCGGGGTGATCAGGCGTTTCCCGTTCAACCAGCGTTCCCAGGAGGCCTTGCTGAGGTAGGTCCTCTTCCCGAGTTCGGCCAGGGAGATCCGGTGCGCGTCCTTGACCGCGCGCAGTTCCTCGGCCAGACGTCGAGCGGGTTCCGAAAGATCGTCAGGGAGCGGCTTCCAGGACTGACTCATCGCGGGTACCTCGGGCGGGTCGGCGGAGGATGCAAACTGATCCACTTTCGGATGATCAGTTTAATCGGTCGACTTCCCTCGGCCACCGCCCGCGTCCCGGGGCGCCTTCGCGCACCCGGCACCGATCGCCTACCATCGCGGTCGGCCGCGTCGAGCGACGGGCGGGGCGACGGGCAAGGGCGATCCGAGAGGCGCGGAGCATGGGCGACGAGCGCGGCTACCTGCTGGACAACCGGCAGCGGGAGGCGGGTCGGCGGTTCGAGGGCATCGCCGAGCTGTTCGACCCGTGGACGCTGGAGCACCTGGACCGGCTGGGCCCGGCCGACGGGCACCACTGCTGGGAGGTGGGTGCGGGCGGCCCGGGCATCCCGCTGGCACTGGCCGAGCGGGTCGGGCCGGCGGGCCGGGTCCTGGCCAGCGACCTCGACACCAGCTGGCTGACCGGACTGCCCGCCGACCGCGTCGAGGTCCGCCGGCACGACGTCACCCGCGACCCGCTGCCCGACGGGCTGTTCGACCTGGTGCACGTCCGCCTGGTGCTGGTGCACCTGCCCGACCGGGCCGAGGTGCTACGGCGGCTGGCGTCGGCGGTACGGCCCGGAGGCTGGCTGGTGGTCGAGGACGCGGACCCGGCCCTGCAACCGCTCGCCTGCCCGGACGAGCACGGACCGGACGAGGAGCTGGCGAACCGGGTGCGCCGGGCGTTCCGGGCCCGGCTCGCCGAGCGCGGCGCCGACCTCGCCTTCGGCCGCACCCTGCCCCGGCTGCTGCGCGAGGCGGGCCTGACGGACGTCGCCGCCGAGGCGTACTTCCCCGTCACCTCCCCGGCCTGTCGGGAGCTGGAGGCGGCGACGGTCCGTCAGCTCCGCGACCAGCTGGTCGGCCCCGACCTCCCCGCCGCCGACCTGGACCGGCACCTGGCCAACCTCCGCGACACCGAGCTGGACGTGACCACCGCCCCGCTGATCACCTGCTGGGGCCGGCGCCGGTAGGTGGCCACCGCAGGACGCTCCGTCCCCGGCCGGCCGGCCGGGTCGAGGCGACGGCGTAGCCGGTGAGCAGGGCGGTCACGATGTCGGTGAGGCGGAGTTTCAGAACTCGGAGCTGGGGGCGTCCGTGACGGGGCCGAGGTCGGGTCGGTCGCGCAGGTCGAGGGCTTCGCCGTGGCGGGTGAGTTCGAGGAGGACGAGGGTGTTGGTGCCCGGGTGCCAGAGCGGGGCGGGGGCGTAGAGGGTGCGCTGCGGGCCCTCGTCGGTGTAGCGGCCGAGGAGGAAGCCGTTGAGCCAGAGCAGGCCGCGGCCCCAGCCGGGCAGGGCGAGGAAGGCGTCGGCGGGGGTGTCGAGGTCGGTCTCGAAGCGGTGGAAGGCCGGGTCGCCGTCGGTGGCGGCGGTGGCCGGGTCGAAGGCCAGGCCGCTCAGGTCGCTGAGGGGGAGCGGGCGGATCTCCCAGTCGTGGAGGCGCTGGCGTTCGTGCGAGACGCCCCGCCGGATGCCCTTGCGGTCGTCGAGCTGGGGGCCGTAGTTGGTGCGGCCGAGCGCCTCGACCAGGATGTCCAGGGTGGTGCCGGCCGGCGCGGTGGCCAGCGGGAGGGTGGCACCGGGGTCGTTGCGGTCGAGGGTGCCGAGGGGGCGGCCGTCGGCGAAGACCTGGGCGCGGTCGCCGAGGCCGTCGATGCGCAGCGGCAGGGTGGGGCGGGGGCCGGGGACGCGGGTGCGGTAGTGGATGAGGCCGAGGGACTGGCCGAGGTTCTCCATGGGTTCCGGGACGGGCCGGTGGTGCGGGGTGGCCAGCGCGTCCAGGGAGTCGAACAGGCGGGCCCGGCCGGTCCTGCGGTCGATGCGACGCGGGGCCAGGCGGGGCGGCTCGGCGGGGAGTTCGCCGTCGGGCAGGGGGAGGTACCGGCCGATGACGTCGCGCAGGGCGTGGAACTTGGCGGTGAGTTCGCCGGCCTCGCCGATGGGGGCGTCGTAGTCGTAGCTGGTGGTGGTGGGCTCGTAGCCCGGGGTGTCGGGGCTGGTGCCGGTGTGGTTGGCGCCGGACCAGAGGCCGAAGTTGGTGCCGCCGTGGGCCATGTAGAGGTTGACGGAGGCGCCGGTGGCGAGGAGTGCGTCCAGGGAGCGGGCGGACTCCTGCGGGTCGCGGACGTGGTGGGGCCCGCCGACGCGGTCGAACCAGCCGATCCAGAACTCCATGGCGGCCAGCGGCCCCTTGGGCTGCTGGCGGCGCAGCACCTCGAAGCGCTCGGGGGCGCGGGAGCCGAAGGTCGCGGTGGCGAGCAGGCCGGGGATCGCGCCGCCCTGCTGCATGAAGTCCTCGGCGCCGTCGGCGGTGAACAGCAGGCAGTCCACGCCGCGCGCGAGGAGGCCGTCGCGCAGGTGGGCGAGGTAGCCGGCGTCGGTGCCGTAGCTGCCGTACTCGTTCTCGACCTGGACGGCCACGACGGGGCCGCCGCGGCTCGCCAGCAGCGGCAGCAGCTCGGGCACGAGGGCGTCGAACCAGCCGTCCACGGCGGCCAGGAAGGCGGGGTCGGCGCAGCGCAGGCGCAGGCCGTCGACGGCGAGGAGGCGGGCGGGCAGGCCGCCGAACTCCCATTCGGCGCAGATGTACGGGCCGGGCCGCAGGATGACGTCCAGTCCGTGCTGCTGGGCCAGCCGGACGAACCGGGCCACGTCCCGCCAGCCGGTGAAGTCGATCTCACCGGTGGGCAGTTCGTGGAAGTTCCAGGGGATGTAGGTGTCCACGGTGTTGACGCCGAGGGCGCGCAGGCGGCGCAGCCGGTCGTCCCAGAGCTCGGGGTGGACGCGGAAGTAGTGCAGGGCGCCGGCGACGATCCGGTGCGGGGCCCCGTTGCGGCGGAATCCGGAGTCGTCGTAGTCGAGTTCGATCGTTTCGATCATCGCGTGACCAGCTTTCGAGGGTGTGGCACGGGCTGCCAGGGTAGGCCAACGGCTACCGGTGTGGCGCGGTGGCCACGTGGGTGCGGTGGCGGTCGGCCACGGTGGCGAGGGTCTGCTCGCCGGGGGTGGCCCAGATCCGCTCGTTGAAGATCTCGACCTCGATCCAGCCGGTGTAGCCCGCCGCCGTGACCTGGTCGGTGAGGGAGCGGAAGTCGATGTGGCCGTCGCCGACGTGGCCGCGCCCGAGCAGGACGTCGGCGGGCAGCGGCAGCGTCCAGTCGCACACCTGGTAGGCGGCGATGCGGCCGTCCCGGCCCGCCCGGGCGAGTTGCTCGGGCAGCGCCGGATCCCACCAGACGTGGTAGCTGTCGACGACCACGCCGACCTGGGCGGCCGGGTGCGGCGCGGCGAGGTCGAGCGCCTGGCCGAGGGTGGAGACCACGGCGCGGTCGGCGCAGAACATCGGATGCAGCGGTTCGATGGCCAGCCGTACGCCGAACTGCCCGGCGTACGGGGCGAGTTCGGCGAGCAGGTCGGCGACCCGGGCGCGCGCGCCGGGCAGGTCGCGGCTGCCCTCGGGCAGGCCTCCGACGACCAGTACCAGGGTGTCGGTGCCGAGTTCGGCGGCCTCCTCGACGGCCCGCCGGTTGTCGTCGAGCGCGGCGCGGCGGCCTTCGGGCCCGGCGGCGGTGAGGAAGCCGCCCCGGCAGAGGCTGCTGACGGTCAGGCCGCTGTCGCGGACCAGCCGGGCGGCGCGGGCCGTTCCGGTCTCGGCGACCTTGTCCCGCCACAGGCCGATCGCCGGGATGCCCGCCTGCCCGCAGCCCCGGACGGCCTCGGGCAGGGACCAGTGCTTGGTGGTGATCTGGTTGAGCGAGAGCCGTTCCAGACCGGGGGCGGCGGTACCCCGTTCGGCGGGGTGGGGTGCGGTCATGCCGACCACCCGGCCAGGGCGAGGTAGCGGCGCATCCGGTCGGCCGCGAGCTCGGGGTCGGGGAGCACCCCGGCGGCGTCGGCGAGCCGGAGCAGTTCGACGAGGTGCGGTACGGACCGGCCGCTCTGGGCGCCGGCCACCATGGTGAAGTGCTCCTGGTGGCCGGCCAGGTAGGCGAGGAAGACCACGCCGGTCTTGTACTGGAAGGTCGGCGCCGCGAAGAGGTGCCGGGCCAGCGGCAGCGTCGGGCCGAGCAGCGCGTCGTAGCGGGCGGTGTCGCCGGCGTCCAGGGCGTGCAGGGCTGCCGCGGCGTGGCCGGCGATCGGGTCGAAGACGCCGAGCAGGGCGTCGCTGTGGCCGAGTTCGTCGCCCTTGATCAGTTCGGGGTAGTGGAAGTCGTCGCCGGTGTAGAGCCGCACCCCGGCGGGCAGGGCGCGGCGCAGCGCGACCTCCCGGTCGGCGTCCAGCAGCGACACCTTGATGCCGTCGATCCGACCGGGGTGTTCGCGGATGAGGGTGAGGACGGTGTCGGTGGCCGCGTCGAGGTCGGCGGAGCCCCAGTAGCCGGCCAGTGCCGGGTCGAAGGCGGCGCCGAGCCAGTGCAGGATCACCGGCCGGGCGGACTGCCGGATCAGCCCGTCGTAGACGCGGAGGAAGTCCTCCGGGCCGCGGGCGCGGGAGTTGAGGGCCCGGCTGGCCATCAGGACGGGCTGCGCGCCGGCCGCCTCGACCACGGCGAGCTGCGCCTCGTAGGCGTCTGCGACCTCGCTCAGGGCGGCGGCCGTGATGTCGCTCAAGGAGCCTGCCGGGTCGGTGAGTTGGTCGGTGCCGACGCCGCAGGCGAGCCGGCCGCCGACGGCGCGGGCCGCCGCGCCGGAGCGGGTGATGAGTTCGCGGGTGGCGGCCCAGTCCAGGCCCATGCCGCGCTGGGCGGTGTCCATGGCGTCGGCGACGCCGAGGCCGAGCGACCAGAGGTGGTGGCGGAAGGCGAGGGTGGCGTCCCAGTCCAGGGCGGCCGGGGCGCCGGCGGCGTTGGCGCCGAGCGGGTCGGCGACGACGTGGGCGGCCGCGAAGGCCGTGCGGGAGGCGGGTGGGTGTGCGGGCAGGTCGAGCGGTGCGGGCTCGCGCAGCCGCAGCCGGCCGTGTCCGGGCAGGTCGAGTTCGGCCATCAGAGCACCAGCTCGGGGACGTCGAGCCGGCGGCCCTCGCGTGCCGAACGCAGGCCGAGTTCGGCGAGCTGGACGCCCTTGGCGCCTTCCAGGAGGTCCCACGGGTAGGCGGAGCCGGTCGCCACGTGGCGCAGGAACAGCTCCCACTGCACCTTGAAGCCGTTGTCGTACTCCTCGTTGGCGGGCACCGGCTGCCACTGGGCGCGGAAGGGGTCGGTGGCCGGGAGGTCCGGGTTCCAGACCGGCCGGGGGGTGGTGGCCCGGTGCTGGATGCGGCACTCGCGCAGCCCGGCGACGGCGCTGCCCTCGGTGCCGTCGACCTGGAACTCGACCAGTTCGTCCCGGTCGACCCGCACCGCCCAGGAGGAGTTGATCTGCGCGACGACGCCGTCGGCCAGCTCGAAGACGCCGTACGCGGCGTCGTCGGCGGTGGCGGGGTAGGCCCGGCCCTGTTCGTCGACGCGGCGGGGGATGTGGGTGGAGGCGTGCGCGTACACCGTGCGGACGGGCCCGAAGAGGTTGTCCAGCACGTAGCGCCAGTGCGGGAACATGTCGAGGATCACGCCGCCGCCGTCCTCGGCGCGGTAGTTCCAGGACGGGCGCTGGGCGCTCTGCCAGTCGCCCTCGAAGACCCAGTAGCCGAACTCGCCGCGCACGGACAGGATCCGGCCGAAGAACCCGCCGTCGATCAGCCGCTTGAGCTTGCGCAGCCCGGGCAGGAACAGCTTGTCCTGGACGACGCCGTTGCGGACGCCGGCCGCCCGGGCGAGGCGGGCCAGTTCCAGGGCGGCGTCGAGGGATTCGGCGGTGGGCTTCTCGGTGTAGACGTGCTTGCCGGCGGCGATCGCGGCGCGCAGGGCGGCCTCCCGGGCGGGGGTCACCTGGGCGTCGAAGTACACCTCGGTGAGCGGGTGGGCGAGCGCCTCGTCGAGCGAGGTGGTCCAGTGCTCCAGGCCGTGGCGTTCGGCCAGGGCGCGCAGCTTGGCCTCGTTGCGGCCGAGCAGGATCGGTTCGGGCCAGAGCACCCGGCCGTCGTCGAGGTCGAGGCCGCCCTGCTCGCGGATGGCGAGGATCGAGCGGACGAGGTGCTGGCGGTGGCCCATGCGGCCGGTGACGCCGTTCAGGACGACGCCGATCACCTTGCGGTCCACGGGTGTTCTCCTTGCAGCTGGTGGTGTTGGTGCTGGCGGGGGCGCGGTCAGGCCGTGCAGCTGGTGACGGGGGGCGCGGTCAGGCCGTGCGGTGGATGCCTTCGGGGTGGACGGCGTGGGCGAACGGCAGGCCCCGCGCGTAGCGGGCGAGCTCGTCGGCCGCGGCGGCGGCCATCCGGTGCAGCTCGCCGCCGAGCGAGCCGGCCACGTGCGGGGTGAGCAGGACGTTCGGCAGCTCGTACAGCGGTGAGTCGGCGGGCAGGACCTCGGGGACGGTGACGTCGAGGACGGCGTCCAGGCGGCCGGCGACGAGTTCGTCGGTGAGCGCCTGCTGGTCGACCAGCGAGCCGCGGGAGGTGTTGACCAGGGTGGCGCCGTCGCGCATCAGGGCGAGCCGGCGGCGGTCCACCAGGTGGTGGGTCTCCGGCAGTTCGGGGGCGTGCACGGTGACCACGTCGGAGGAGGCGCACAGGTCGTCCAGGCCGACGGCCCGGGCGCCGAGCGCGGCGGCCTCGGCGGCATCCACGTACGGGTCGTACAGCAGCAGGTCGAGGTCGTGCGGGCCGAGCAGTTCGAGCACCCGGCGCCCGATCCGGGAGGCGCCGACGACGCCGACCGTGCGCCGGTAGTTCCCGGCGGCGGCGTAGGCGCCCTGCCAGTCGTGCGGGGCGCGCCGGTGCCGGTAGTCCTCGCGGATCGCCAGCAGCCGCTTGTTGGCGAGCAGCACGGCGGCGACGGTGTACTCGGCGACGGGCAGCGCGTTGGCCCAGGCCGCCGAGGTCACCTGGAGGCCGCGCCGCCAACAGGCGTCGGTGACGTGGTGCTTGACCGAGCCGGCGGCGTGGATGACGGCGCGCAGCCGGGGCGCGGCGGCCAGCACGGCCTCGTCCAGCGGCGGGCAGCCCCAGCCGCTGATGATGACCTCGGTGCGGGCCAGCGCGGCGGCGGCCTCGGGGGTGGCGAAGTCGTCCACGACCAGGTCGGGGTCGAGGTCGGCGAGGTCGGTGAGCCGCTGGACGGCGTGCCGGTCGAGCAGCCGGGCGGGCAGGGCGCGGTCCATCGCGAGCAGGGCGCGGGGCCGGCGGGCCGGGGCGGCGGGGGAGCGGATGTCGGCTGTGGTGGTGGTCATTTGACGCTTCCTGCGGTCAGGCCGGCCCGCCAGTGGCGTTGCAGGCCGACGAAGGCCGCCACCAGCGGGAGGACGGCGAGCAGCGAGCCGCTGACGACGAGGGGGTAGTACTCGGGGAAGGCGTGGGTCTGGGCGTTCCAGCTGAACAGGCCGAGGCTGACCGGGAAGAGCCGGTTGTCCGAGAGCATCACCAGGGGGAGGAAGAAGTTGTTCCAGATCGCGGTGAACTGGAAGAGGAACACCGTGACGAAGCCGGGCGTCATCATCCGCAGGCCGATCGACCAGAAGGTGCGCAGTTCGCCCGCGCCGTCCATCCGGGCCGCCTCCAGCACCTCCCCGGGGACGTAGCCCGCGCAGAACACCCGGGCGAGGTAGACGCCGAAGGGGTTGACCAGGGAGGGCACGAAGACCGCCCAGAAGGTGTTGACCACGCCGAGGTCCGAGGCGAGCAGGTACATCGGCAGGGCCAGCGTGGTGGTGGGCACCAGCACGCCGAGCAGCACCAGGCCGAACAGCTTCTCCTTGCCGGGGAAGGCGTGGACGTGGAACGCGTACCCGGCGCAGACGCAGACCAGGGCGCAGGCCAGTGCGCCGAGCCCGGCGTACAGCAGGGAGTTGAGGTACCAGCGGAAGTAGATGCCGTCCCCGGTGGTGGCCAGTGCGTGCAGGTTCTCGCCGAGGTGCCAGGTGGCGGGGGACAGGGCGCGCCCGCCGAGCAGGTCGCCGGTGTTCTTGGCGGCGGCCGTCACCAGCCACAGCAGCGGCAGCAGGGTGTAGGCGGTGGCGAGGACGAGGGCGCCGTTGACGGCGGCCTTGGAGAGGCTCCACGGTCGGCGGGGCGGGTGGCTGCGGGCGGCGGAGCGCTGCCGGGGGCGGCGTCCGGGGGCGAGCGTGGTCATCCGGTGGCCTCCGTCCGGCGGTCCGGGCGCGGGCGGGTGGCCCGGGTGACGAGGAAGGACAGCGCGGCGGCGGCGAGCGCGAGCAGCACCGAGGCGGCGGCGGCCAGGCCGTAGTCGCCCCGGTCGAAGGCGGCGGTGTAGGCGTACATGCTGGGCGTCCAGGTGGAGACGACGCCGGGGGAGGCGCCGTGCAGGATCATCGGTTCGGTGAAGAGCTGGAGCGAGCCGATCAGGGTGAACAGGCCGACCAGCACGATCGAGGCGCGGATGAGCGGGATCTTGACGCTGACGGCGGTCCGCAGCGGTCCGGCGCCGTCGACGACGGCCGCTTCGAGGACTTCGCGCGGGACGGCCTGGAGTGCGGCGTAGAAGATGACCATGTTGTAGCCGGTCCACTCCCAGAGTGCGATGTTGACCACGGCGGGCAGTGGCGCGCCGAACGGGTCGGGGTGGGCGCCGCCGGCGTTCAGCAGGTCGATGACCGGGCTGATGCCGGGCGTGTACAGGTAGACCCAGATCAGCGCGGCGATGATGCCGGGCACCGCGTGCGGCAGGAACAGCGCCAGCTGGAAGAAGCGGCGGGCGCGGGCCAGCGCCGAGTCCAGCAGCAGCGCGAGGAGCAGCGCCAGCCCCGTCATCAGCGGGATGTAGAGCAGGCAGTACTGCGCGGTGGTCCAGAAGCCCGAGCGGAACGCCTGGTCGCCGAGCGCCCGGGCGTAGTTGCCGAGGCCGGTGAAGACCGTCTCGCCGCCGCCGAAGCCGAGCCCGGACCGGTGCTCGGTGTACAGGCTGAGGTGGACGGCGTAGCCGATCGGGACGAGCGTGCAGGCGGTGAACAGGAGCACGAACGGGGCGAGCAGGACGGCCGGCGCCCCGTACCGCCCGCGACGGCGGGCGCGGGCGGCGACGGCGGGCCCGGGCCCGGTGCGGGGCGGCTGGGCGGTCACTGCTTGACCTTGAGGCCGCGGTTCTTCAGCTCGGCCAGGGTGGACTGCTGCGCGGCGTCGAGGGCCCCCTGGACGGTGCCGCCCTGGGTGAGCTTGCCGAACGCGTCCTTGAGCGCGTTGTTGGTCGCGTTCATCGTCGGGCCCCACTGCCAGTTCGGCTTGATCGACTTCGCGGCGTCCGTGTAGAGCGCGTACACGTCCTGGCCGCCGTAGAAGTCGGCCTTGAAGGCCTCCTCGGCCACCGGGACGAGTGCGGGCGCGGCCGGGAAGGCGGAGGAGGTGCCGGAGGCGATCCGGGCCTTGATGCCCTCCGGCGTGGTGGTCGCCCAGGTGGCGAACTCGACGGCGGCCTTGGCCTTCCTGCTGTTCTTGGAGACGGCGAAGGTGGTGCCGCCGACCATGCCGCTGGCCGGGGCGCCGTCCCAGCTGGGCACCGGGGCGACGGCCCACGTGCCGGCCGCGTCGGGCAGGGTGCCCTTCAGCACCCCGCCGCCCCAGGAGGCGCCGAGGTAGCCGGCGGTCTCGCCCTTCTGCAGCGAGGCCGTCCACGGCTGGCTGAACGAGGGCTGGACGCGGACCAGGTCCTCGGCGATCAGCTGCTGCCAGTAGTCCGCGGTCTGCTTGGTCCCGGCGCCGTTGAGGTCGACGCTCCAGGCGTCGTCGCGGCCGGTGAACCAGTGGGCGCCGGCCTGCCAGGCCATCGCCTCGAAGGTGGCCGGGTCGTCGGGGAAGAAGGTGGCGATCCGGGTGTCCGGCTGGGCCTGCTTCAGTTTCTGCGCGGCGGTGCGGAATTCGTCCCAGGTCTTCGGCGGGGTGAGGCCGGCCCGGTCGAAGAGGTCCTTGCGGTAGTAGAAGGCCTGCGGCGAGGCGTCCAGCGGCAGCGCCCAGGTGCGGCCGCCGAGGGTGGTCAGGTCCATGGTCTGCGGCAGGTACTTCGCCTTGAGCTCGCCGGGGACGAGCCCGGAGATGTCCTGGACGGCGCCCTGGCTGACGAAGTCCGGCAGTTGGGCGTACTCGACGTTGAACACGTCGGGGGCGTTGCCAGCCTTCACCGCGTTGGAGATCTTGGCGTACCCGCCGGCCGTGCCGGACGGTATCTCCTCGTAGACCACGTTGACGTCGGGGTGGGAGGCGTTGAAGGCGGCGACGACCTCCTTCGTGCCCTTGGACCAGGCCCAGAAGGTCAGCGTGACCGGCTTGCCGTCGTCGGCCTTCGGGGCGCCGCCGCCGCTGCCGGCGCAGGCGGCGAGGAGGACGGTGGACAGCAGGCCGACGGCGGCGGCGCGGAGGAGTCTGCGCCGGGGGTGGGGGAGGGGGAGCGGGAGTGAGGGCATGCACGACTCCGGGAGAGGGGGGCGCGGCCGGGGGGTCAGTGGGGCTGCCGGTGGCCGCGACCGGGCGGGCAAGTGGTCGCCATCCTGGGCGGGCGATCGATCGAAGTCAAGAGATCTGGATCAAATGATCCGTTGCGATCAAAAGCCTTGACGAACGATCAACCGCTTTCTAGATTCCCCGCACGGGGCACGACTCCCGAGCCCCGGGCCATGGAGGACACCGCCGTGCTGCTGCCCCCGGAAGACCACGCCCTCAGCCCCCGCACCGGCTGGACCAGAGCCCACTGGGAGGCCGCCGCCGACGGGCTGCTCGACGCCGTCCTCCCCTGGGCCGGCCCCGGACACGCACTGATCGACCTCCCCCGCGCTACGCCGAGCTGGTCCGGCCGCCGCTCCGACGCCCACGAAGGCTTCGCCCGCACCTTCCTCCTCGCCGCCCTGCGGATCGCCGGCGCCGGCGGCGCCGACCCGCACGGCCTGCTCGACCGCTACGCCGCCGGACTCGACGCCGGCACCCGCCACCCCACCACCGCACGCGACCTCACCGACGACGACCCGGCGTCCTGGCCCGTCGTCACCGATCGCGGCCAGGCCATGGTCGAGGCCGCCGCCATCGCGTTCGCCCTGCGGCTGACCCGCCCCTGGCTCTGGGACCGCCTCCCCGCCGACGTCCGGACCAGAACCGCCCGATGGCTCGCCGAGACCCTCCACCGCACACCCAACGACAACAACTGGTGGCTCTTCCCGCTCGCCGTCGGCGGCTTCCTCGCCGAGGCCGGCATCGAGGAGCACGCCGCCCGCGCCGCCGTCCGGCGCGGCCTCGAACGCATCGACCGCTTCTACCTCGGCGACGGCTGGTACACCGACGGCCGCCCCCGCGCCTTCGACCACTACAACGGCTGGGCCCTGCACCTCTACCCCGTGCTGCACGCCCACCTCGCCGACGACCGCGCCCTGCTCGCCGAATACGGCCCCCGGCTCGCCGCCCACCTCGCCGACTACGCCCACCTGTTCGGCGGCGACGGCGCGCCGGTGCACCAGGGCCGCTCGCTGATCTACCGGTTCGCCGCCACCGCCCCGCTCTGGGCCGGCACCCTCACCGGCCACACCCCGCTCACCCCCGGCACCACCCGCCGACTCGCCTCCGGCGCCCTGCGCCACTTCCTCGACCGCGGCGCCACCGGCCCCGACGGCCTGCTCACCCTCGGCTGGTACGGCCCCCACCCCCCGCTCGTCCAGCCCTACTCCGGCCCCGCCTCGCCCTACTGGGCGGCCTCCGGCTTCCTCGGCCTGCTGCTGCCCGCCGACCACCCCGCCTGGACCGACCGCGAGGAGCCCGCGCCCGCCGAACGCCGCGACACCGTCCGGGCGCTGCCCGGCCCCGGCTGGCTGGTCCAGTCCACCGCCGCCGACGGCCTGGTCCGCCTCCACAACCACGGCAGCGACGACCAGCCCGCCGACCGCGTCCACCCCGACGACCCGCACTACGCGCGGCTCGCCCACTCCACCGCCACCGGCCCCGTCCACACCGGCCCGGCCGACAACCACCTCGCCCTGCTGGTTGACGGCGAACCCACCGAACGCGGCCCCATCACCCCGCTCGCCACCGGCAACGGCTGGGCGGCCTCCACCCACCGCCCCCGGGCCGCCGGACAGCCCCTGCCCGGCGTCACCGTCACCTCGCTGACCCTCGCCCACGGCGCCGACGAGGTCCGCGCCCACCTGGTCGTCGGCGCCCCGCCCGGCACCCCGCTGCGCGAGGGCGGCTGGGCCGTCGCCGGAGACCACCTGCCGCCCGCCCGGCCCGGCACCGGCACTGCCGCCGCCGCCACTGCCACCGCCCACACGCTGGACGGCCGGCTGCTGACCAGCGAACTGCGCGCCCTGCACGGCTACACCGCCGCCCGCACCAGCCCCGTCCCGGACGGCACGGCCTTCGGAGCGGCCGCCGCCCTGCCGGTCCTGACCGGCGCCACCGGCGGGGCCGCCCACCTGCTGGTGTGCGCCGCCCGTCTCACCGCCGACCGCCTCACCACCGCCCGCCTCACCACCGCTCACCTCACCGCAGCCCGTCTCACCGCCGCCGCGGACGAACTCCCGTCGCTCGACGGCCTGACGGCGGACGTGGCGGCCGCCCCCGACGGGGCCTACCGGCTGCGGGTGCGGTGGCCCGACGGCGCCGTCCACGAGGCGGAGCTGTCGCCGGGAGCGGCCTGCGCCCGCCGACTTCCGCCCGGCGCCCGGACCTGAGGAGCACCCGTGCCACTCGCCCTCTCCACCCTCGGCCTGCCCGACCTGCCGCTCGCCGCCGCCGCGCGCCTCGCCGCCGACCACGGCTGGCACGGGCTGGAACTGCGCTGCGCCCCGGGCCAGCCGGTCCACCCCGGCCTGACCGCCGACGAGCGGCGCGCCGCCACGCGTGCACTGGCGTCCACCGGGACGGTTCCGCTCGCGCTGGCCTCCTACCTCGGCATCGCCGCCCCGGGCGCGGACGCCCCGCTGCTCGCCGACCTCGGCGGACACCTGGAACTCGCCGCCGACCTGGGCTGCCCGGCCGTCCGGGTCTTCCCGCACGGCGGCGCCGCGCCCGGCCCGGCGGCGGCCGACGAGCGGGCTGACGAACGCGCCGCCCGGCGGCTGGCCGCCGTCGCCGGCCGCGCGGCCGCGCTCGGCGTCCGGGTCCTGGTCGAGACGCACGACTCGCACCCGACCGGCCGCGACCTCGCCCGGCTGCTCGCCCCCGTCGACCACCCGGCCGTCGGCGCGCTGTGGGACCTCCAGCACACCGTCCTCGGCGGGGAGCCGCCGCAGGCCACCCACCGGGCGCTGGCCGGCCGGCTGGGCCACGTCCAGGTCAAGGACGTCGCCTCGGCCGCCGACCGCACGCCGCTGCCGCTCGGCGCCGGCACCCTGCCGATCGCCGCCTGCCTCGCCCTGCTGCCGGCCGACGCCTGGGTCTGCTGGGAGTACGAGGCGCCGTGGTACCCGGAGGCCGCCCCGCTGGCTCCGCTGCTCGGCGCGGCCGCCGCCTGGCTGGCGGGACTGCGGCGGTAGGTCCTGTCCGGCCGATCTTGGCGGGCCCGCGACGCTGGGCATCCCGCCTGGCTGCACGCCCGAATCGCCCAAGTACGTCCAGTGCGAGGGCGATTCGGGCGCACGCCCAGCCGGGCGCGTAGTGGGGGTACCTCCCGGCCGAAGGCTGGGGGAGCCGCGGGCTGATCCGCTAAGACCGGCCGGACAGGACCCAGGCCCTGTCCGGCCGATCTTGGCGGGCCCGCGACGCCGGGCATCCCGCCTGGCTGCACGCCCGAATCGCCCAAGTACGTCCAGTGCGAGGACGATCCGGGCGCACGCCCAGCCGGGCGCCCACCGCCGCGGACTGATCCGCCAAGATCGACCGGACAGGACCTGGCGGGCCCCCGGCCCGGCCCATGGGCGGGCCGGGCTGCGTAGGTGGCAGCTGGACGGGCTCCCCGGCCGGGGCTGGGGGTTCAGCCGCCGCAGGAGGTGCGGATGCGCAGGGCCGGGAGCAGGGAGATCCGGTGCACCGGCAGGTCGGGCCCGGCGGTGAGGCGGCGCAGCAGGAGGCCGACGGCGGTCTCGCCGACCGCGCGGGTCGGCGGGGCGACGGCGGTCAGCGGCGGGGCCGCCAGGGCGGCGAACACGTCGTCGTAGGCGATCAGCGCGAGGTCGTCGGGCACCGCGAGGCCGCGGGCGCGGAGCAGCGGGAGCAGCTGGATCGCGTCCTGGTCGTTGTGGATGAGGGCGGCGCGGACGCCGTCGGACACGGCGTCGGCGATCAGCCCGGCGAGCCGGTCGGAGTCGGCGGGGCGGCCGTCGTCACCGAGGGTGTCCAGGACGGGCAGGGCGGCCAGTCCGAGCAGCCGGGTGCCGTGCTGGTAGCCGGCCCGGACCTCCCGGGCCGTCCAGGAGTCGCCGCGGGCCGCGAGCAGGACCCGGTCGTGGCCGAGGTCGGCGAAGTGCTGCAGCGCGAGGAGGACGCCCTGCCGGTGGTCCGAGCCGACGGAGTCCAGGCCGGCGCCGGGGCCCCCGTACTCGGGCGCGCCGCGTTCGACCAGGATGGCGGGCACCGGCAGGTCGTCCAGCCAGTCGTGGGCCTGTGCGGGCCGGCCCGGCAGGAGGTTGGGTGCGAGCAGCAGCCCGTCGAGGCCGGATTCCAGCAGCCGTTCGGCCTGTGTGTGGTCGTCGCGGGCCTCGTAGGGGGCGATGCCGAGGACCAGTCGGGCGCCCGCCGCCGTCGCGGCGGCCCGGGCGCCGTTGATCAGCTCGTCGAAGTACGACCCGACGGAGGGCACCAGCAGCCCGAGGGTGCGGGTCCCGCCCTCGGCGTCCGTCGGCTTCTCCGGTGTGCGCCGTACGACGAACCCGTGCGAGCGCCCCACCCGGCCGGCCTCGGCCAGCGCGGCGACGTCCCGTCGCACGGTCACCGCCGGAATGGCGAGCCGCGCCGCGAGGTCGGCGAGCCGCAGGGGCCCGCTCGCCTCGCCGACGGCCTTGAGGATCAGGTCCCGACGTTCCTCGGCCGAGATGGTCATCGCCTGTCCCCCGTACTGCTCCGAACCGTGGCTGGTTGATCGGACCATATCTTTCGATCGACTTCCGATCAAGTATGACCGCGATGCCGCACCTCATACCCCGCCGGGCCCGCCGTCGCCGTTGCCGCCCCGGCGCGGCGTCAGTAGTTCGCGGACTCCTCCAGGACCCACCAGACGCCCAGGCTGAACGGGGTGCCGAGCCCGCCCGCGACGACCGCGATCCACAGCGGCCAGTAGCTGCCGTCGGTGACGGGAGCGCGTTGCGGGTGGACGGGATCGATCCGCACGTCGACCCGGTGCCCGTCGGGCCACTGCACGTCCGCGCCCTCGGCGGCGCGGTACTCGTGCCCGTCCGCCGTCCAGAGGAAGGTGCACTCGGTGCTGGTGTCGCCGCTGCTGTGGCAGCCGGTGACGGTGGCGGACACCCGCAGCGTGGCGTGCCGGTCCAGGTCGCGCTCGTGGAACCAGCCGCTGAGGGAGAAGGCGAAGCAGCCGGCGAAGGTGCAGAGCATCAGGGCGAGCATGGCGCCGTGGAACAGGGCGGAGACGGAGCCGGAGCGCGGGCTCTCGCCCAGGGCCGGCCGCACCGGCGAGGCCAGCGCCGCGAGTGCCGCCGCACCGGCCGCGCCGATCCAGCCGGCGTACCAGGGCGTGGATCCCCATGGCGCGCAGGCCGTCGTCACCGTGCCGACCAACATGGTGGCCCAGGCCGCCCGTTGGAGCAGACGCGTGGCGGCGCGCGCCCGGCGGCGCAGCCGGTCGGAGGGGGGAGGAGCAGGGACGGGGGGTCGCTCGTCCGCGATGGTGGTCACCCGGCCACGCTGGCAGAGGGCCGGGCCGGGCACCAGCAAGCGGCGCTCACCCCCGGCGTTCAGCAGCGCTTACGGCGCCCCGGCGGGCGGCTCGGCGGGCGGGCCCTCGGGTGTGCTCGGCGCGCTGGGGTCGACCAGGTGGCCGTTCACGCGCGGCTCGCTCTCGGTCAGGCCCTGGGCCGCCAGCCGCTCGCTCGCCGCCAGCAGTGCGCTCTGCAGCGCCTCGGCCGCCGCCCGCACCGCCGGCGGCGCCCCCCACGGTCCGGTGCGGCGCAGCAGGCGCACCAGGTAGGCGCCCGGCACCGGCAGCGTGGTGACGGTGCCGGCGCCCGGGCCGATCAGGGCGGCGGCGTTCGCGGGCAGGATCGCCGCGCCCAGCCGGGCGGCGAGCATGGTGTAGACGGCGAAGCGGTAGCGGGCGGTGTGCTCGACCAGGGGCACGATGTCGTGCCGGGCGGCCAGGCGTCGGAAGGCCAGCTGCCGGGGTGAGCCGGTCGGGGCGGCGATCCAGGGGCGGCCGGACAGCTGGGCGGGGTCGGTGGGCGGGGTCCAGTCGGAGGGGACGACCAGGCGGTAGGCATCCTCGAACATGACGCTCGCCTCGACGCCGGGCGGCAGCGGGGTGGGTTCCTGCCGGTCGTCCTCGATGACCAGGACGTCCAGCTCGCCCAGGCGCAGCGCGCGCAGGCCCTCCTGCCGTCCGGTCTCCACCAGTCGGGGGGCCAGGTCGGGGTGGGTGCGGGCGAGCAGGTGGACGGCGGTGGTGGCGAAGAACGTGATGGCGGGCGGCGGCACGCCGATGGCGACCGGGCCGGCGGCGGCGGCGCCGAGTGCGCGCAGGTCGCGGGCGGCGTCCTGGAGCGCCTGGCCGATCCGGTCGCCGTAACCCGCCAACAGGCGGCCCGCGGCGGTCAGTTCGGCCCGTCCGCCGGTGCGGTCCACCAGCGGGACGCCGACCTCGCGTTCCAGTCGGCCCAGTTGCTGGGACACTGCGGAGGGGGTGTGCCCCAGCGCGCGCGAGGCGCCCGCCACGCTGCCGGCGTCGGCGATCCGGCGCAGGATCAGCAGCCTCTTCGGGTCGAGTTCCACCGCTGTGCCGCCCTTTCGCCGCGCCCGGGGTCGAGGCTGCCCATCCTGGCAGAGGCCGCGGGCGCCGGTCCGGGCCGGGCGGCAGGCCTGGCCGGTCGGGGATCGGCGGGTCAGCGGCGCCCGTGCGGGCACCCGGACGGGCCTCAGACGTGGAACGGGACGGTGGTGACGACGATCTTCGGCAGCGGGCGGAGCGCCCTGCGCAGGCGGGGGGCGAGCCGGTTGTGCAGGAGCCGGTGGCGTCGATGCCGTACGACGATCTCCGGGAGGACGACGGTCAGGGTGAGGTCCGGGCGCTGGTCGTGCAGGGACTCGATGTAGTTGACCAGGGGCGCGACGATCGTGCGGTAGGGGGAGAGGAGGATCTTCAGGGGCAGGTGGTCGCCCCACAGGTTCCAGTACGCGCGGAAGCGCCGGGCCTCCTCCTCGCTGGCGCTGATGTGCAGGGCGAGGACGGGCTGGCGGAGCGAGGCGGCGTAGGCGAGGGCGCGCATGCCGGCCAGGTCCAGTGCGGCGATCGGCACGATCAGCAGGGGGTGGATCTCCTCGGGAGTCTCCTCGCTCTCCGCCTCGCGCTCACCCTCCGCTTTCGCCTCCGCGGAGGGTGCGGGCGGCGCGCCGTCCCGTGGGCGTGGCCGGGTGAGAGCGCGGCCGGGGACCTCGACGGCGTGCGGGTGCAGGGCGAGCGCCGCGGCGACCTGCTCGTAGTGGTGCCGGATCCTGGTGGCCACCAGGATGAACAGGCCCACCACGAGTGCGGCGAACCAGGCGCCCGAGGTGAACTTGGTGATCGCGGCGGTGACGAGCACGATCGCCGAGAGCAGCGCGCCGACGGCGTTGAAGATCAGACTCTTGCGCCAGTGGCGGTCGCGCAGGCGCCACCAGTGCACGACCATCCCGGTCTGCGACAGCGTGAAGGCGAGGAACACGCCGACCGCGTACAGCGGGATCAGCGGCGCCGTCATGCCGTCGAACGCCGCGTAGATCGCGGCCGCGGCGACCGAGAGCACGACGATGCCGTTGCTGAAGGCCAGCCGGTCGCCCAGCCGTAGGAAGATCCGCGGCGCCTGGTTGTCGCGTGCCAGGAGGTAGAGGACGCGGGGGAAGTCGTTGTAGGCGGTGTTGGCAGCCAGGAGCAGGATCGCGGCCGTGGCGGCCTGGGTGAAGACGTAGCCGAAGCCCGGGCCGAAGGCGCGGTGGGCGAGCTGCGACAGCACCGTCTCCCGGGCGTCGGGGACGACGCCGTCGAGGTGGACCAGCGCGACCGTGCCGGCGAAGAGCACGATCAGCAGGCCGACCATCCAGGTCAGGGTGGTACGGGCGTTGCGCCACTCGGTGGGCTGGAAGGCCGGGACGGCGTTGGAGATCGCCTCGATGCCGGTCATCGCCGTCGAGCCGGAGGCGAAGGCGCGCAGGACCAGGAGTACGCCGACCCCCTCGGTCGCGGTCGACTGCGGAGTGGCGGTGGGCTGGAAGCCGTGGCCGGCCGCGTCGTACAGGCCGAAGGCGATGAGGGCGAGGACGGCGACGACGAATGCGTAGGTCGGTGCGGCGAACAGGACGCCCGCCTGCCGTACGCCGCGCAGGTTCCCGGCGAGCAGCACGCCGATCACGGCGAGGCCGATCGGCACGACGTCGCCCCGCAGCGAGGGGACCGCCGAGGTGACGGCCTCCATGCCGGAGGCGATCGAGACCGCGACCGTGAGGATGTAGTCCGTCAGCAGACCGGCGGCCGCCGCCAGCCCGGGGAGGCGGCCGAGGTTCGCGGTGGCGACGATGTACGAGCCGCCGCCGTGCGGGTAGGCGCGGATCGTCTGACGGTAGGACACCCCGACCGCCAGCATCAGGAACGCGATCGTCGCGGCGATGGGGACCGAGTAGCGCAGGCCGGCGGTGCCCGCCAGGACCAGGACGGCCAGCATCGCCTCGGGCCCGTAGGCGACGGACGAGAGCGCGTCGGCGGAGAGCACCGGCAGCGCCACCAGCTTGCGCATCCGCTCGTGCGCGATCGCGGTACTGCGCAGCGGGGCCCCGAGCAGCACGTGCCTGACCCCGGCGCCCGCCCGGCCGAGTCGGGAGGTCGGGGTGTCCTTGCCGCCCGCCTCGGCCGGCGGCTGCCCGCCGACCGTGGCCACCCGCACGAAGCGGCCGAAGCGCACCGGCCGGATCTCGGAGGAGGCCGGAAAGCGGCCGAGCTCCGGGTCCACCGGCAGCGCCCGGCGCCACGCCTGCGGATCCCCGGCCGCCCGGCCCCATTCCCGGCCCACCCGGCGCAGTACCCCGACCTGCTGCCGGTCGAGGACCGGCAGCGTGGCGTCGGGACTGGGTGCGCCGCCCGCCCCGGCGCCACCGCCGTCATTCTTCGCATTCGACACGACACACAGTGTTACGCATCGCGGCTCCCGGTGGCGCAGGACCGCCGCCGGGTCGTCGAGCAGGACCGCGCCCTCCCGCGCGGGCGTCCGGCGGCGCCCGTTCGCGCCCGTTCGCGCCCGTTCGGCCCCGGTGCGGTCGGAGTACCGTGGGAGGGCGGGGCGGCCCGAGCTGCGGAACCGAAGGGCCGGCCCCGTTCAGCGGGCCCGATCCGCGCCCGCGGAGAGGCGGCGAGCCATGTCGGACGATGCCGGTGCCCCGCACTCAGGGCTTCTGCCGGACCGCTTCCGGCAGGCGGTGAAACCGGGGACGGTCCTGCTGCGCCTGGAGACCACGCGGTCCCGCGAGGGCGCACTGGACGGCGCCTGGTGGCCGCGGTCGCGGAACATCGGCGCCGAACTGCCCGGTCTGGTCGGCGCGTTGACCGAACACCTCGGCCCCGTGGCGAGCGTGGGCCTGGACGCGGACGCCTGGGACGAGGTGCCGGCCCGGATCGTCGTCGACGGCCGGTCGGTGCGCATCGACCGGTATCCGGTCGGCGACGACACGGTGATCGTCACGCGGGGTGACCGTGATCACTTCAGTCTGCTCGTGGTTCCGCCGCAGGCGGGCCGGGAAGCAGCCCTGACCGCGATGGCCCACGCGGTCCGGGCCGGCGGCACCGACTCGGCGCGGCAGATCCTGCTGGACACCGGCATCGGTTCCGAGCCCACGACCGGAGTGCCCTGACCGGATTGCGCTGGCCGGATTGCGCTGGCCGGACTGTACCGAGGAGCGGCCCCGGGCCGGAGGAGGTCAGGATGCGGCACTACCGATGGGTCCTGGAGACCCAGAACGACGACGGCCATTGGGCCCGGCAGGGCGGCGAGCCCATGCCGAACCCCCTGGAGTACGACGGGCCGCCCCAGCAGGCCGCCAACCACGTCCGCGAGGTGTTCGTGCGCACGCTGTCCCGACCGGCCCCGGGGCCCCGGGCGGTCAGGGTCCGGGTCTGGGGCGGGTCCGACGCCGTCGGCGAGCCCGAGGCCGAGACCGAGTGGTCACGCGAGTGACGTGCCCGGGCCCGGCCTGCGGGCGGTGTCCGTGGGGTCGGATCAGGAGCATCCCGAGCTGATCTCAAGGAAGTTGGCGTAGTGGTCGTCGCTGTACCAGACGTGCTGGGTGGCGGGGTCGCGCACCAGGCGTTCGGCGTCGCGGTGCTGGCCGGGCGAGCGCGGGTTGACGTCGTACTCGCGGTAGTGGCCGGTCTGGGGGAGGTCGCCGCTGCGGTTGCCGTAGACGTTGCTGCCGCGGATCACGAAGGGGGAGTCGGCCACCGGGTAGTCCCGAGGAGCGTTCGCGGTCGGCCAGTGCAGGTCGTGCCAGATGTGGCACGCCTCCTCGACCTGGGGCGGGAACTGGTCGACGGGCAGCGGGGGTTCGAGGATGCCGCGGACGATCCGCGGTGCGGGGTGGGTCGCGGGGACGGCGGCGCCGGCCGGGGCGGCGGAGGGAGCGGCGGCGGCCGTCAGGAACAGGGCGGCGGCGGCCATGCGGAGCAGGCTTCGGTGTGCGGTCACGCAGCGGCCAACGACGTCCGGGCGTCACGGATGCGGGAGGTCGCCCGTCCGGACCAGCCCCGGCGCCGGGCGCCGGTGGCCGGCGGGCGGGTCGTAGGGTGGGGCGGATGGATGATCTCTGGGGGCACCTGCGGGTGCGGGCGGTGCCGCTGCTGGCGGCCGGGGCGACGGTGGCGGCCGGGCTGGGCGTGCGGGCCGGGCTGGGCGGGGACGTCGCCAAGTACGCCGGGGACGCGCTCTACACGGTGCTGGTGTACGCGCTGGTGGTGCTGGTCGCGCCCCGTGTTCGACCGGGGCGGGCGGCGGTGGTGGCGGCGGGGCTGAGCTGGGCGGTGGAGCTGTTCCAGATCACTGGTGTGCCCGACGAGTTGGGGCGGCGCAGCGGGCTGGCCCGGCTGGTGCTGGGGTCGACGTTCAACCCGCCGGACCTGTTCTGGTACCTGGTCGGCGCCGCGTTCGCCGCGCTGGTGCACCGGGTGCTGCGGACCGCGAAGGCCGCGTGGACCGCAAGGGCCGGGAGGGCCGCAAGGGCTGCGAGGAGGACCGCAGCACCCGGTTCCGCCTGACGAGGCGTCAGAGCGGGAGCAGATCAGGCCGCTTGGCCTCGACGTGGTCCCCCGAGGACTCCCCGCGCAGCCGTCGGCCGACCCAGGGCAGCAGGTACTCGCGGGCCCACTGGAGGTTCTCGCGCCGCTGGTCGGCGGCGGACAGCTCCGGGGTGGCCGGCCAGGGCGCCTCCGGGTCCTGCTCGGTGCGCAGCCCCAGGGAACGGGCGGCCAGCAGGGCGACCCGCTGGTGGCCTTCGGGGGAGAGGTGCAGCCGGTCCTCGCTCCAGGCCCGGCGGTCCTGGACGGCGCGCAGCGACCACAGGTCGGCCACCTTGCAGCCGTTGCGGTCGGCGACCGCCCGCATGTGCCCGTTGTACGTGGCGATCTTGCCGCGCAGGTGCTTGAACAGCGGTACGTCCCGGGTGTCGAAGCCGGTGCAGATCAGCACCGTCCCGGCGGAGGCGGTGAGTTGGACGATCGCCGCCTCGAATCGCTCGGCGACCTCGTCCGGGTCGCTGCCGGGCCGCAGGATGTCGTTGCCGCCGGCGCAGAAGGTGGCCAGGTCGGGCTGGAGCCGGCGGACCTGCGGCACCTGCTCGGCCATGATCTGGTCCAGCAGTCGGCCGCGCACCGCCAGGTTGGCGTAGCGGAACCCGCCCGGCGGCCGTCCGTCGGCGAGCAGCCCGGCCAGGCGGTCGGCCCAGCCGGCGAAGGCGCCGTCGGCACCGGGGTCGTTCAGGCCCTCGGTGAAGCTGTCGCCGAGGGCGGCATACGAACTGAGGTCAAGGGTCTCCTGGAGGTTCGGCATGAAGGAGATAGTTCACCCATTCAAGTGACCTACGCCACCGTAGGTGACCCCGGCGGCACGTGAGATGGGCCACGTGCCCCACCCGGAATACAGCCGGAGTGCAGAGCGACGGCCCCCGGAAACCACAAGATCCCGCCCCCCTAGCACTTTTGGGCCCACCCGGCCGATGCTCGAAGGGCGCGGCCGGCCCGGCCGCCGTCCTTCCAGGGGGAAGACATCCATGGCTCTGAATCCGACCTCCGGCCTGCCCGGGCAGTGGTCCGTCGACGACCGCTGCACCAACTGCGACGTGGCCCGGCAGCTCGCGCCAGGACTGATCCGTGAGCGCGCCGGCCGCTCCGAGCTGGTCCGCCAGCCGCAGGACGAGGCCGAGCACGGCCAGCTGCTCGCCGCCGCCCACGCCTGCCCCACCCGCTCCATCCGGCCGGGCACCGGCCCGCTCGACCCGGCCACCGACCCCTTCCCGCTGGCCCTCGACGACGGCCTGCTGCTGCTCGGCCACAACTCCCGCCACAACGCCGGGGCCAACTCCTACCTCTGCCGCCGACCCACGGGCTGGCTGATGGTCGACACGCCCCGCTACGCCGAGCCGCTCGCGGCCCGGTACGAGGCCCTCGGCCCGGTCACCGACATCCTGCTGACGCACCGCGACCACGCGGCACACGGCCGGGCGTACGCCGACCGGCTCGGCGCCCGGCTCTGGATCCACGAGGGCGACCTGGACGCCGCGCCCGACGCCGACCGGGTGCTGCACGGCGTCGAACCGGTGGAGGTCGCCCCCGGCGTCACCGCCCACCCCTTCCCGGGCCACACCCGCGGCAGCGTGCTCTACCTGGTCGACGAGTGGTACTGCTTCACCGGCGACACCCTGTACTGGTCCCGCACCACCGGTGACCTGGAGGTGTACGACACCGTCACCTGGTACTCGATCGAGGAGCTCTCCGCCTCGCTGGACCGCAGCTTGGACGCGCTGCGCTTCGAGTGGCTGCTGCCCGGCCACGGCCAGCGGCACCGGATGCCCGCCGAGGAGGCGGCGGCCCGGCTGCGGGCGCTCGCCGACCGCTGTCGGGGCCTGCGGCCCGCGCCGGTGGACTTCGGCGCGGTCCGCTGGTGACGGTCTGCTGGTGACGGCCCGCTCGTGACGTTCGGCGCGGCCTGCCGGTGACGCTCGACGCGGTCCGCCCCGACGGTGCTCGACGCGGTCCGCCCCCATGGCACTCGGCCGCGCGTGCGCCGGAGCCCGCGCCGGGTGCGCGGGGGCCTGCGCCCGCCGGGGGCGCCCGCGCGGGTGTGCGAACAGCCCTGCCGGGGCAGCGGCCTGGGGAACGGAATCCCCGAACTCCCCTGCACCCGAGGACGGTTGAGGAATGCCCACGCAGACCCCGGAGCGCACCGCCAGGCCGCGGCGCTACCTGATGTGCCGGCCGACGTACTTCACCGTCGACTACGCGATCAACCCGTGGATGGACCCGGCGCAGCCCACCGACACCGCGCTCGCCGTCCGCCAGTGGGAGCGGCTGTACTGGCTGTACCGCCGCCTCGGCCACACCGTCGAGCTGATCGACCCGGTGCCCGGCCTGCCCGACATGGTCTACGCCGCCAACGGCGCGACCGTGCTGGACGGCCGGGCGCTGGTCGCGACCTTCCGCTACCCGGAGCGCGCCGCCGAGTCCGAGGCCTACCAGGCCTGGTTCCGCTCGCACGGCTACCGCGAGGTGCAGCGCGCCGGGCACGTCAACGAGGGCGAGGGCGATCACCTGGTGGCCGGCGGCCGGGTGCTCGCCGGGACGGGCTTTCGCACCTCCCGGGCCGCGCACGCCGAGGCGGGCGAGTTCTTCGGCGTCCCGGTGGTCGGCCTGACCCTGGTCGACCCGCGCTTCTACCACCTGGACACGGCGCTGGCCGTGCTCGCCGACGACCACGTCATGTACTACCCGGAGGCCTTCGACGCCGACAGCCGGGCCGTGCTGCGCACCCTGTACCCGGACGCGCTCCTCGCCGACCGGGCCGACGCCGAGGTGTTCGGCCTCAACGCGGTCTCGGACGGGCGCCGGGTACTGCTGCCCGAGGCGGCGAAACACCTGGCCGGGCGGCTCGTCGAGCACGGCTACCAGCCGGTCCCGGTGGACGTCTCGGAGCTGTTGAAGGGCGGCGGCGGAGCCAAGTGCTGCACGCTGGAGCTGCGGCCGGCCTGAGCCCGGCCCTGCCGTCGGCGCTGCCCTCCGCACTGCCCTCGCGGACCTTCCCGGCCGCCCCGCCGTCCGGTAGAGCTTGGCCAGGGCATCCGGGGCGGTGCCGTGCCGACGGGAGGGCCACATGCGCGATCAGGCGTCCACATCCGAGGACGAGGCGGCGCGGCGGCGCAGGGCGGCGCCCGAGCGCCGGAGCACGGACCTCCCGGCCGAGGGCGCCCGGGAGGCCGCGGCCGCCGGCCCGCTGTCCCCTTCGACGGCCCTGCCCCTGCAACGCACCCTCGGCAACGCCGCGGTGGCCCGGCTGGTCGAGCAGCAGCGGCACGGCCAGGAGGCCTCCGGCGGCGCGGGGACGCCGGTCCAGCGGGCCCCCACACCCGGGGCCGGGCCGGCGACGCAGATCGCGCTCACCCACCTGACGGCCGACGACCTGGAAGGCGAGTGCGGCTACTTCGAGCGCAGGCGGCAGTTGAGCGTCGCCGCGCCCCAGCAGGGCGTCATCATCCAGGAGATCAACCGCGTTTTCGCCGTGGAGGAGTGGGACGGCACAAACTGGAACGCGATGTCGGGCAGCCGGATCGACTCGTACATCACCGCGAAGGGGTCGAGCGCCCACGCCACGGTCGCCCGCTACTGGGAGCTGTGGACGGTGGACGCGGCGGGCAACGTCTCGGACGGCGCCGAGGACACCTTCTCGCTGTGCTCGGTCATCCCCGGCCGCAAGCGCAAGGACACCACCCGGGGGACGTACACGATCACGGGCCGGGCGGTGTTCTACCCCACGGCCGTCGCGCCCGCGGACCTGGGATTCGCACCGGGCGGCGCCCCGCCGGCGGGCGGCCTGTTCAGCACGCTGGCCGACCCGACGGCGGCCATCGCGGGGCAGGGGCTGGCCGCTTCCGGGCGGCCGGTCGACTGCCGGGTGCAGGTCGCCTGGGACAGCTCGCAGGACGACAGGTACAGCGTCGTGACGATGAGCTGAGCCGCAGCGATCCGGTCAGCCCTCGACCAGCAGCACCTCCAGGGTGCGCGGGCCGTGCACGCCCTCGACCCGGTCGAGCTCGATGTCGCTGGTCGCGGACGGCCCGGAGATCCAGGTCTGCGGGCGGGCCGGGTCGAGCCGGGGCAGTGCGAGCGGCACGGAGGCGACGACCTGCCCGGGTGCCCGGACGACGCACAGATGGTGGTCCGGGACGAGGGTGAGCAGCCGCCGCCCCTGGCCCGGTCCGGCGTCCAGCACGATCGTCCCGGTCTCGGCGATCGCGAGCGCGCAGCCGGTGACGACGCTGTCCACGGCGTCGAGCCGGGCGGCGGTGAGCGTGCCGTCGTCGGGGACGGCCGTGACGGCGGTGGCGCTGAGCCAGGCGGGCGGCAGTCCGGGCGGCACGGCGACCGTGCGGCTGCCGCGTTCGGCCAGCAACCGGGCCAGGACGGCGGGCAGTTCGGCCTCGGTGCAGCGGTGCACCCGGGCCCGGTAGTCGGCCAGGTTGTGGTGCAGCAGGTCGAGCAGGGCCGCCGGATCGTCCGGACTGTGCGTACGCAGGTAGTCCCGGGCGACCGGCTCCTCCGCTGCCCGGTCCCGGTCCCGGTCCCGGTCCCGGTTCCGGTCGGGGTCCCGGTCCGGGCCAGGGTCAGGGCCGGGGTCGGGGTCGGCGAGTGCGGCGCGGATCCGGGCGAGGATGAACTCCCGTGCGGTCATGAGCGGTTCCTTCGCCACCAGTCGCGGAACGGTGCGGCGGGCACCTCCGGGAGGTCCCGGGTGTCGGTCCAGGCCCGGCCCGGGCCGGGCAGCCGGCGCGGGTGCAGCGCGCGGGTGCGCCCGGCGAGCCGCTCGGCGGCCGCGAGCGCCGCCGGGTGGTCGAGCACGTACCCGGCGGCCGCGATCGCGGCCCGCTCCAGCGGGTGCCCGCCCTGCTCGGCGACCCGCTCGCGCAGGTGCACCAGCACCTCGGGGATGTCGATCGCCACCGGGCAGACCTGGTAGCAGGCCCCGCAGAGCGAGGAGGCGTACGGCAGCGAGGCGTCCAAGGGGCTGGTGGTGCCGCGCAGTTGGGGTGTCAGGATGGCGCCGATCGGGCCCGGGTAGACCGAGCCGTAGGCGTGGCCGCCGGCCCGCTCGTACACCGGGCAGACGTTGAGGCAGGCCGAGCAGCGGATGCAGCGCAGCGCCTGGCGGCCGACCTGGTCGGCGAGCGCGGCGGTGCGCCCGTTGTCGAGCAGCACGAGGTGGAAGGCGGACGGGCCGTCGCCTTCCGTGGTGCCGGTCCACAGCGAGGTGTACGGGTTCATCCGCTCGGCGGTGGAGGAGCGGGGGAGCAGTTGCAGGAAGACCTCCAGGTCCTGCCAGGTCGGCACGACCTTCTCGATCCCGACGACGGAGATCAGCGTGCGCGGCAGGGTGAGGCACATCCGGCCGTTGCCCTCGGACTCGACGACCACCAGGGTGCCGGTCTCGGCGACCATGAAGTTGGCGCCGGAGACCGCGACCCGGGCGCGCAGGAACTTCTCCCGCAGGTGCAGCCGGGCCGCTTCGGCGAGTTCGGCGGGGGAGTCGGTCAGGCCCTCGGGCGCGGGGCGGCCCCAGGCGGCCATCCGTTCGGCGAAGATCTCCCGGATCTCGGCGCGGTTGCGGTGGATCGCGGGCACCAGGATGTGCGAGGGCCGGTCGTCGCCCAACTGCACGATGAGCTCGGCGAGATCGGTCTCGTAGGCGGTGATCCCCTCGGCGGCGAGCGCCTCGTTGAGCCCGATCTCCTGGGTGGCCATCGACTTGACCTTGACGACCTCCGTCTCTCCGGTGGCACGGACCAGGTCGGCGACGATCCGGTTGGCCTCCTCGGCGTCGGCCGCCCAGTGCACGACGCCGCCGGCCGCGGTGACGGCCTCCTCCAACTGGACGAGGTAGCGGTCGAGATGGCGCAGCGTGTGGTCCTTGATCGCCTTGCCGGCGGCGCGCAGTTCGGCCCAGTCGTCGAGTTCGGCGACGGCGCGGGCCCGCTTGTCCCGGATGGTGTGGGTGGCGTGCCGCAGGTTGGCGCGCAGCCGCTCGTCCCGGACGGCCTCCGCCGCGGCCTGCGGGAAGGTCGCCTGCGCAGAGGTCGCCTGTGGGAAGGCGGGCATGCCGAGGAAGGTGCCGGTCATGCGGGCCTCCACGGGTGTTCCTCGGTGCTGGCGAGGATCTCCGCCAGGTGCAGCGGGCGCAGTGCCGCGCCCCGGCGGCGCAGCGTGCCGCCGAGGTGCAGCAGGCAGGAGTTGTCGGCGCCGCACAGGACTTGGGCGCCGGTGCCGAGCGCGTGGGCGATCTTGTCCTCGGCCATGGCCGCCGAGACGGCCGCGTTCTTGACGGCGAAGGTGCCGCCGAAGCCGCAGCACTCCTCGGCGCCGGGCAGTTCGACCAGCTCCAGTCCCCGGACGGCGCGCAGCAGCCGCAGCGGCCGTTCGCCGAGGCCGAGCACCCGCAGGCCGTGGCAGGAGGGGTGGTAGGTGACGGTGTGCGGGAAGTGCGCGCCGACGTCCTCGACGCCGAGCACATCGGTGAGGAACTCGGTCAGCTCGTACACCCGGGGCGTCAACGAGGCGGCCATCGAGTCGAGTTCGCCGCCCCGGCCGTCGGCGGCGGCCCGGGCTCCGATCCGCGGGTAGTTGTCCCGGACCATGGCCACGCACGATCCGGAGGGCGTCACCACGTGCTCGTACCCGGCGAAGGCCCGTGCGGTGCGCCGCAGCAGCGGCTCGCACGCCTGCCGGTAGCCGGTGTTGTACTGCGGCTGCCCGCAGCAGGTCTGCCCGGCGGGGAAGTCCACGGTCACGCCGAGGCGTTCGAGCAGCCGGACGGTGGCGACCGCCGTGGCGGGGAACAGCGCGTCGTTGACGCAGGTGGCGAACAGTGCGACCCGCATCGGCCCTCCTTTCGTCCGGCGACACCGGCCGGCCCGCTCGTGATCGTACCGAGCGGGCCGGGGGATGTCGGGGACCTCAGGGGGTCTCAGGCGAGCCAGAGGTCGGGGCCGAACACCTCGTAGTGGATGTCCGCCGCCGGGACGCCCGCCGTGAGGAGCTGCTCGCGGACGGCGCGCAGGAAGGGCAGCGGGCCGCACAGGTAGGCGGTGGTGCCGGCCGGGACGTCGACGGTGGAGAGGTCGACCAGGCCGGTGCGCTCGGCGGGCCAGTCGCCGAGCGGCCGCTCGTAGAAGACGTGGGCGGTGGCGTTCGGCAGCTTGGCGGTGAGCTGGGCGAGGTCGGCGCGGAAGGCGTGGGTGAGCTGGTCGCGGTCTCCGTGCACCGAGACGACCTGCCGGGGGGAGCCGGTGGCGGCGAGGTGGTCGAGCATGGCGGTCATCGGGGTGTTGCCGATGCCGGCGGAGGCGAGCAGCACCGGCCCGTCGCCGTCGGCGAGGGCGATGTCGCCGAGCGGGGGCGCGAGGTGGACGAGGCCGCCGGTGTGCAGGTGGTCGTGCAGGTGGGCGGAGACCTCGCCGCCGGGCTCGCGCTTGACGGTGAAGCGCAGCGCGCCGTCGGCGGTGCCGGAGAGGCTGTACTGGCGGATCTGCCGGGCGCCGTCGGGCAGTTCGGTGCGCGCCGAGACGTACTGGCCGGGTCGGGCGGCGGGGACGGGGCCGCCGTCGGCGGGGCGCACCAGGAAGGTGGTGACGGTGTCGGTCTCCTGGTAGCGGGCGACGACGGTGTAGGGGCGCCAGAGGTTGGCCTGGTCGCCGCCGGCGGCGGCCTCGGCGCGCAGCCGGTCCTCGACGGCGACGAGGGCGTTGGCCATCAGCCAGTACACCTCGTCCCAGGCGGCGGCGACCTCGGGGGTGACGGCTTCGCCGAGCACGTCGACGATGGCGGCGAAGAGGTGCTCGTGGACGATCCGGTACTGGCTGCTGTCGATTCCGACGGAGACGTGCTTGTGGGCGATCCGGGCGAGCATCGCGTCCGGCCGCTGGTCGGGGTGGGCGATCAGCGCGCCGGCGAAGGCGGCTATCGAGCCGGCGAGCGCCTGCCGCTGGGTGCCGTTGGCCTGGTTGCCGCGGTTGAACAGGTCGCGCAGCAGCTCCGGGTGGGCGGCGAACAGCCGGTCGTAGAAGAGCGGGGTGATGTCCCCGATGGCGCCGCCCACGACGGGCAGGGTGGCCTCGATGACCTCGGCGGACTTGGCGGACAGCATCAGTCCGGCTCCTAACTGGTATGTGAGATTCGCATTAAAGGCCGTGCGTGAGCCCGACCCCGGGGGGATGGGGGATGGGGAGTGGGGGATCAGGCGGTGGGTCTGGTGGTGAGGCCGAGCAGCACGGGCCCGGTGGGCGCGGCCACCAGGTCGTCGATGCTGAGCGGGTCGAGCGAGGCGAAGAACGCCTCCTGGGCGGTCCGCAGCGCACCGCGCAGACGGCACGCGGCCCGCAGCGGGCACGGCGGGTCGTCCTCGCAGCCGACCACGTCGCCGACCCCCTCCAGCTCGCGCAGGAGCAGGCCGAGCGAGCCGGTCCGGCCGGCGAAGGTGAGCAGCAGCCCGCCGCCGCGTCCGCGCCGGGCCTCCACCACCCCGAGGTGCTGCAAGCGGCTGACCACCTTCGCCGCGTGGGTGTACGGCACGCCGACCGCCTCGGCCACCTCGCGGGTGGTCGGGTTGGCGTCCTCGCCCAGGACGGCCAGCCGCATGGCGATCCGCAGGGCGATGTCGGTGCTCTTGGTCAGCCTCACGTTCGAAACGCTATCGAATACGACTCCACAACTCCAATTTCCTGCACGCCCCGCCCCCGACCGGTCCCGACCAGCCCACGCCCGGCCCGCGCCCGGCCCCAGGCCGACCCCCGGTCGCGACGGGGAGGGGGGCGGGGCTGCTGCTGGCCGAATCTCGGTCGAATCTGAACAGTTGGCGACATTACCGATCAGTCCCTGACGGATGGTCATACCGGCTTCTACGCTTCGTGCGGCTCCGGATCCGCAGGGGGCTGGAGCGACCGGCGTTGCATCCCTTGACCGACCATGCTGGAGAGACTCGTGAGAACACGTCGCGCACCCGGGCGCACCTGGACGGCCGTGACCGCGATAGCCGCGGCCACGGCCGCACTGCTGTCGCAGCCCGCCACCGCCGAGGCCGCCACACCGCCGCCGACCGTCAAGGCGCACGTGCCGGTGGCGCCCTACCCGGCGGGCGTGGCGCTCACGCCGGACGGCGGCCACGCCTACGTGACCAGCCAGAGCAGCGGCACCGTGAGCGTGCTGGACACCACGAGCAACACGGTGGCCGCCACCTTCACCGCCGGCACCGGCTCCTACGCGGTCGCCCTGTCCCCCGACGGGCACCGGGCGTACCTGACCCACCACCTCGACGGCACCGTCAGCGTCGTGGACACCACGAGCAACACCGTGACGGCCACCGTCCCGGTCGGCGCCCAGCCGTGGGGCCTCGCGCTCTCCGCGGACGGCTCGCGCGCCTACGTCGGCAACGCCGGGGCCAACACGGTGAGCGTGCTGGACACCACCACCAACACGGTCACCGCCACCGTCCCGGTCGGCGCCGAGCCGCACGGGCTGGCCGTCTCGGCGGACGGCAAGCGGCTCTACGTCGCCGCCTCCGGTGCGAAGGCGGTGAACGTGATCGACACCGCGAGCAGCACGGTGAGCGCCACCGTTCCCGTCGGCCACAGCGTCTTCGGCCTCGCGCTCAGCCCGGACGGCACCCGGCTGTGGGCCGCAGACGCCGACGACGCCACCGCGAGCGTGGTCGACACCACCGGCAACACGCTCGTCGGCACCGTCGCCGTCGGCGCCGGCCCGTACGCCGTCTCGCTCGCCCCGGACGGCAGCGCGGCGTACGTCTCCAACTACGCCGACAACACGGTCAGCGTGGTGGACACCGCCAGCCGGACGGTCACCGCGACCGTCCCGGTCGGCGCGAGCCCGTACAGCCTGGCGATCACCGGCGACGGCCGGCGCGGCTACCTCACCGACTTCACCGGCGGCGCCGTCGACGTGCTCGACTTCCCGCTGCCCGTCCCGGCCGTCACCGGGATCAGCCCGTCCGGCGGCTCGGGGGTCGGCGGCACGACGGTGACCGTCACCGGCACCGACCTGAACGGCGCCACCGCCGTGACCTTCGGCGCGGCGGGCGCCGCCACCGCCTTCAACTGCACCAAGACCAGCTGCACCGCCACCGCCCCCGCCACCACGGTGACCGGGCCGGTGGACGTCCGGGTCACCGCGCCCGGCGGCACCAGCGCCGCCGTCGCCGCCGACCGCTTCAGCTACACGGCCCCCAGCGCCCACCTCGGCGTCGCCCTGACCGCCACGCCGGTGTCCAACCTGCTGAGCGGCCGGGTCGACTACACCGTCACGCTGACCGGCCAGGGCCCCGACACGCTGACCTCGGGCACCGTCTCCGCCGACCTCCCGGCCGGCCTCCCGGCGACCTCCAGCGACTGCACCATCGCGGGCACCAAGCTCACCTGCAAGCTCACCGGGTCGCTCGCCAAGGGGGCGAGCACCACCCGGCACTTCTCGATCTCGGTCGGCCTGCTCAGCCTGATCCGCAGCTTCGACGTCACGGTGGCCCGCACCGCCGGCGTGCCCGCCGACCCGACCCCGGCCACCAGCCGGGACACCCGCAGCTGCACCGCCGTCCTCGGACTGCTGATCACCTGCCACTGACCCTCCCCGATCACCGAAGGCCCCGCCGGCGTCACGGCGGGGCCTTCGTCGTCGCCGCAGGTGCCGGATGCCCGGACGGCCGGACGAAACGCCTCAAGGAAACGCCTGAACGAAACATCTGGACTAAACGTCTGGTCTGGACGTACAGTCCGAACATGACCACCGAAACCCCCGACCCGCGCGTCCGGACCTGGACACCGGTCTGCCGCGCCGTGGCCCTGCTGCTCGGGCCGTACGCCGAGGTGGTGCTGCACGACGCCACCGCCGACCGGGTGCTGGCCATCTGGAACCCGATGACCCCCCGCACCCCCGGCGACCCGTCGCTGCTCGGCGAACTGGACACCCTCGACCCGTCCGCCCCCGACGTCTACGGGCCCTACGAAAAGCTGCTGCCCGACGGGCGCCGGCTCTCCTCCGTCAGCGCCGTGCTGCGCGACGACGCCGGACGGCCCTCGGCGGTGCTCTGCGTCAACCTCGACCGGGGCCCGCTGGAGCACGCCGCCGCCCTGCTGGCGGGTTTCGCCGCGCCCACCGCGCCCCGCCCCGAACCGCTCTTCGAACGCGACTGGACGGAGCGGATGAACGACGTGATCGGCGGCTACGTCCGCGCGCACGGCCGCCCGCTCGAACGCTTCGGCCGCGAGGACCGGCTCGCCGTCCTGCGCGAACTCGACCAGGCCGGGGTGTTCGCCGTCCGCCGCGCCGTCCCGGCCGTCGCCACCGCACTGCGGGTCTCCCGTTCGACCGCCTACACCCTGCTCGCCGAGCTCAAGCAGGCCCCCGAGCCCCGGCACCCCGACACAGACGCCGACGCCGGCGCCGACGAGAGCGAGTGACAGAGAGATGACCAGGCTCCCCGACTTCAGGCTCGAAACCTACTTCTCGCGCTGGGAGTTCAGCGCCCGCCACCACCTCGCCGCCTCCGACGCCCAGACCATGACGATGGCCGAACTCCTCGCCCTGGCCGGCCCCGAGGACCGCCGGGCCTGGGACGGCCTCGCCCTCGGCTACACCGAGACCTACGGCGATCCGGAGCTGCGCCGCGCCATCGCCGGGATGTACCAGGAGGTCGACGCCGACGACGTGCTCTGCTTCGGCGGCGCGCAGGAGGGGCTCAACCTCGCCATGCAGGTGCTCCTCGACCGGGGCGACCACGCCGTGGTGGTGACCCCCAACTACCAGTCCGCCGAGACCATCCCGCTCTCGCTCTGCGAGGTCACCGGCGTCGCCCTGGACGAGAAGGACGACTGGGCGCTCGACCTCGACGCGGTCACGGCCGCGCTGCGCCCGAACACCCGGGTGCTGTCGGTGAACTTCCCGCACAACCCGACCGGCAAGGTCATCGACGCGGCCGACTTCACGCGTCTGGTGGAGCTGTGCGACGAGCGCGGCATCCGGCTCTTCTCCGACGAGGTCTACCGCGGTCTGGAGCGCGACCCGGCCCGTGCGCTGCCGCAGGCCGCCGACCTCTCCACGCGCGCCCTCTCGCTCAACGTCACCTCGAAGTCGCTCGGCCTGCCCGGCCTGCGGATCGGCTGGATCGCCTGCCGCGACCGGGAGTTGCGCTCCCGGCTGGAGCGGGCCAAGCACTACACCACGATCTGCAACTCGGCGCCGAGCGAGGTGCTGGCCCGGATCGCGATCAACGCCCGTGAGCAGATCCTGGCGCGCAACCGCGCGATCATCGCGGAGAACCTGCCGCGGTTCGACGCGTTCTTCGCCGAGTTCGGCGACCTCTTCGAGTGGCGCGCCCCGGACGGCGGCTGCGTCGCCTACCCGCGCTACCTCGGGGCGGACGGGGTCGAGGACTTCTGCACCGCGCTGGTCGAGCAGGCGGGCGTCCTGCTGCTGCCCGCGAGCATGTTCCACTCCGACCTGACGCCCGCCCCCGTCGACCGCTTCCGGATCGGCCTGGGGCGCCGCGATCCGGGCCCCGCCCTGGCGGCCTTCGGCGACTGGCTCCGCGGGCGCTGACCGCCGGGTGCTGCTGGAAAGGAATGCGGTTCGGGCCCGTTCGGAAGGCGACTGCCTCCCGAACGGGCCCGCCGACCTCAGAGCTTCTGCCAGGCCGGCTTGGCGGCGTAGGTGTCGCGGAAGTAGTCGGCGAGCTTGAGGCCGGAGGCGGCGGCCTCGTCGACCACCACGGTGGCGTGCGGGTGGAGCTGCAGCGCCGAGGCGGGGACGGCGGCGGACAGCGGCCCCTCGACGGAGAGGGCGACGGCCTCGGCCTTGGCCTCGCCGGTGGCGAGCAGGACGAGGTGGCGCGCCTCCAGGATGGTCCCGATGCCCTGGGTGATGACGTGGTGCGGGACCTCGTCGAGGCTGTCGAAGAACCGGGCGTTGTCCTCGCGGGTCTGCCGGGTGAGCGTCTTGATCCGGGTCCGGGAGGCCAGCGAGGAGCAGGGCTCGTTGAAGCCGATGTGGCCGTCGGTGCCGATGCCGAGCAGCTGGAGGTCCACGCCGCCGGCCGCGGCCAGCGCGCGGTCGTAGGCGGCGGCCGCCGCGGCGATGTCCGTCGCGTTGCCGTCCGGGCCGAGGAAGGAGTCCTCGGTCAGGCCCAGCGGCTCGACGACCTCGCGCAGCACCACCGAACGGTAGGACTCGGGGTGGCCGGCGGGCAGGCCGACGTACTCGTCGAGCTGGCAGATGCGCGCCCGGGAGGCGTCGAGCCGGCCGTCGCGGACCCGCTCGGCGAGGGCCTGGTAGATCGGCAGCGGCGTCGAGCCGGTCGCCACGCCGAGCAGGGCCTCGGGCTTGCCGGTCAGCAGATCGGTGATCGCCGCGGCGATGAGTTCGCCGGCCGCTGAGGCGTCAGGGACGATCACGATTTCCATACTGGTCCACCGTTCTGAGCCGGGTGCTTGGTCTAGACCCTTGAGGTCTAGACCAGTTTGCCGTGAACGGGTGCCCCAGGTCCACTCGGGCCCTGGTCGGAGCCGCTCTGCCGGCCCCTGGACCGCCGGGAGCCGGCCTGCGGGGCTGCACATGCCGACGGGCCGGCCGCCGGGTGCGCTGGCGGCCGGCCCTGGAGCCGGGGCGCGGACGCCCCGGCGGTGGGGTGGGTCGGGTCGATCGAGGACCTCGGTGCTGGTGGAGCGGCGCAGTCCGTCAGGACGGGTCGGGAGCCGCCCGTCAGAACGGGTTGGTACAGGTGGTGACCTGCCGGGTCGCCTCCAGCGCCGGGCCGGCGGTGGCGCAGATGATCCGCAGGTCGGTGGTGACGACGCGCGGGGTGACCGCCTTCGCGGAGCCCAGGCGCACGGTGGTCGCGGAGGCGACCGTCTCCCACGGGCTGCCCCAGGCCTTCTGGGTCCGCACCTCGACCTGAACCATCGTCAACTGGCGCGAGTCGGCGGAGACCTGGGCGACGCCGAAGAAGCCCTCGCCGTCGTGCTGGTGCGAGATGCAGGGCGTGTTGAGCACGGCGGCGCAGGCCACCGCTTCGTTCTCGGTCGTCGCCGGGGCCGCGATGGCCGGTCCGGCCGCCAGGCCTGCTATCCCTGCCACCATCATCGTCACAGCTGCGATCCGAGCGCGCATGATATGAACCTCCTTGGAAATTAAGGGGATCTCACTCCTTGAGATGAGTCTTGCACAGAACGTGGCCATGCCGTGTGTGTGTTGCGTCACACTCAAGGTGACCATTCAACTACGTGCTGCAACCGCCTGTCGGGCGGTCGACGGACCGCCAGGTGGGAGGCCTGTGGGCAACTCGGCGACGCCCGGCCCGGGTTGGCGGTGTCCCTTCACTCGTCCGAGTGGCGAACTGCCGTCGGGGCGAATCGGGCCGTTAGCATCGACCCGAACCACGGAGGTGTCTGCGTGGACACGGTCATCGTGCAACTGCCCGACCGGGGGCCCGTGATGGCACCCGGCGAACCGCCCGGCCTGCTGCGGATGGGCCCCGGCGAGGCCGCGGTGTTCGGGCGTGGCGAGCCCGGCCGCCCGGCCCCCATCCCGCTGCCCGACCAGGGCGTCTCCCGGCGCGCGGGGGAGGTCACCGCCGCCGAGGACTACTGGCGGCTGTCCAACTTCAGCACCTCCGCCACCTACGTGGTGGAGAACCTGGAGGGCGCGGGCGAGCACGTCAAGGTGGCGCCCGGCCGGCTCGGCGCGCCCGTCCCGTTCGAGTTCTCCCGGGTGCTGCTGCCCGCCCTCGGCGAACCCGCCTCGTTCAAGGTCTTCGCCCCGCAACATGCCTACCTGGAGGGCCGGCCAGGCGGCGTCGAGGGCGAACTCACCGTCAACCCGTTCGCCCTCGACCCGACCGCCAAGTACTTCCTGGTGCTGCTCGCGCTCTGCGAGCCCCGGCTGCGCTCACCCTCCGCCGCCGTCGTCCCCGGCGTGACGGACGTGCTGGCCCGGCTGCGCGCCCTGCCCTCCTGCCACGGGCTGACCCGCTCGGCGGTCAACTACCACATCGACTACCTGGTGTGGACGAAGCTGCGGCTGCGCGAGCCGTACGAGGACGGGCCCGGCGGCGGCAAGCGCGAGGAACTCGCGGCCCTGGCACTGAAGTTCGACCTCGTCCGGGAGGAGCACCTGGCCCTGCTCCCGCCCCGGCGCCCGGTCGCCCGACCGTGAGGCCCGCCGGCCAGCCGCCCGCCGGTCAGCCGCCCGTCGAGCCGGTACCCGCCGAACCGGCGTCCGAGCAGCGGGTGCCGGAGAAGGACCAGCCCCTGCCGGAGCGGCAGTTCGAGGTGCCGGCCGGCTACCGGCTCGCGGGCTACCGCACCGGTGCCTACCTCGGGGCCGGCGCCTGGGGCAGCGTGTACGCGGCCGAAGGCCCCGACGGCACCCGGGCCGCCGTCAAACTGCTCAGCCCCGCCCGGCTCAGCCCCGGCCAGCGCCGGACCATGACGGAGGTCGCCCGCAGCGAGATGCGCTTCAGCCGCCGCGCGGACCACCCCCACCTGATCCGCACCCTCGCCGTGACGGTCGTCGACGACCCGGCCCACCCCGGCCTGGACGGCGCCGTCGCCCTGGTGATGGAACGTGCCGCCCGCAGCCTCCAGGACGTCCTCGCCGCCGCCCGCCCCGGCGCCCCGGTGCCCGGTGCCGAACGCGTCCTCACCGAGGTCTGCGCCGGGCTCACCCACATGCACCGGGGCGGCTGGGTGCACGGGGATCTCAAACCGGCCAACATCCTGCTGATGGCCGACGGCACCGCCAAGATCGCGGACTTCGGCCTCACCGCCGAACTGGAGGGCACCCACGCCTACGCGCCGCCGCTCGGCTCGCCCGACCACGTCCCGCCCGAGTGGTGGTCCGAGCGCACCGGCGCGCGCGGCGTCGCGGTGCGCCCCAGTGCCGACATCTGGGCCTTCGGGGTGATCGCCCACCAGGTGCTCACCGGCGGCCTGCACCCGTTCCTCGGCGCCACCGCCCGGGCCCGCTCGCTGGCCGCCCAGGCGTACGCGCGCGGCGCGGCGCCGCTGCGGCTGGACGAGGCGCTGCCCGGGCCTTGGCGGGCCGTGGTCACCGCCTGCCTGGCCCCCGGGCGGGAGGAGCGGGCCCGCACCGACCTCGCCGCGCTGGTCGCCCGGGCCGTCGCGCGTCCGGCCTGCCGCCGCGGCGCCGCCCTGCGGGCCGCCACCGGCCTGCTGGCCTGCGCCGCCACCGTCCTCGTCCTGACCGGGGCCCCCGAGCCGGAGGCCGCGGAGCAAGGCGCCGCGGTACCCGCCGCCGGACCCGCCGCGGGGTCGGCCGCCCACCCGGCCGCGCCCCCGCTGCCCGGCGCGATCCCGGCCGGCTCCGACGTCCCGGTGGCCTACCGCGGCATGATCGAGGACGCCGCCCGGCGCTGCCCCGAGCCCGAGATCACTCCGGTGCTGCTGGCCGCGATGCTCAAGGCCGAGAGCGGCTTCGACCCGAACGCGGCCCGCCCCGAGACCGGCGAGTACGGCATCGCCATGTGGACGCCCGCCGTCTTCGACGCCTGGGCGAAGGCCGCGGCCCACGACGGCCCCAAGTCCTACCTGGACCCGGGCGACGCGATCGCCGCGATGGGCAACTACGTCTGCTGGCTGGACCAGCAGCTCAAGCACCGGGGCTTCACCCGCGACCTGCCGGCCCTGGTCACCGCCGCCTACCGGACCAGCGACAAGACGGTGGCGGCCGCCGAAGGTGTCCCGGAACGGGTCCGCCCGCACGTCGACAAGGTGCTCCGGTACCTAGCCGACTACGGCGGGTGAGCGGGCAAAACGGGATGAGTTGTACCACATCCCTACGTATCCCGGCGCGGTCAGCCGGGTGGGCGGCCCCCGGTCTGGGATGCTCGGCGGCATGATCACGAAGCTCCGCGCGGCCACCGCGCAATGGACCGTCGTCGTTCCGGTGGTGTCGTTCGTCGTCCTCGCCCTGACCTGGCACCGGGACCTGCCCGGTTGGGTGGTGGGCGTCGTCGCCTGCTTCCTGGCCGGCGCCGTGCTCGCCGCCGTGCACCACGCCGAGGTGATCGCGCACCGGGTCGGGGAACCCTTCGGATCGCTCGTGCTCGCGGTGGCGGTCACCGTGATCGAGGTCGCGCTGATCGTGACGCTGATGGCCGACGGCGGCTCCAAGTCCGCCACCCTGGCCCGGGACACCGTGTTCGCCGCCGTGATGATCACCTGCAACGGCATCCTCGGCCTGTCCATCCTGGTCGCCGCGATCAAGTACCGGACCGCCGTCTTCAACGCCGAGGGCACCGGCGCCGCGCTCGCCTGCATCGGCACCCTCGCCACCCTCAGCCTGGTGCTGCCGACCTTCACCACCAGCTCCCCGGGCCCGCAGTTCTCCACCACCCAGCTGGTCTTCGCGGCCACCGCCTCGATCGTGCTGTACGGGCTGTTCGTGACCACCCTGACCTTCCGGCACCGGGACTACTTCCTGCCGGTCACCCCCGAGGGCCGGGTGCTCGACGAGGAGGACCACGCCGCGCCGCCGACCGCCAAGGCCGCCTGGATCAGCCTGCTGCTGCTCGGCGTGGCCCTGGTCTCCGTGGTCGGCCTCGCCAAGGGCGTCTCGCCGACCATCGAGCACGCCGTGGACGACGCCGGACTGCCGCACTCCGTCGTCGGCGTCGTGATCGCCCTGCTCGTCCTGCTGCCGGAGACCATCGCGGCGCTGCGCGCGGCCCTGCGCAACCGGGTACAGACCAGCCTCAACCTGGCCCTCGGCTCGGCGCTCGCCAGCATCGGCCTGACCATCCCGGCCGTCGCGATCGCCTCCTCCTGGCTCTCCGGCCCGCTCGTCCTCGGCCTCGGCCCGGCGCACATGGTGCTGCTGACCCTGACCATCGTGCTCGGCACCCTGACGGTCATCCCGCGCCGGGCCACCCCGCTCCAGGGCGCCGTGCACCTCGCCGTGCTGGCCGCCTACGTGGTGCTGGCGCTCAACCCCTGACGCCGCCGCAGCAGTTCCCCAGAGCCCCTGCCTCCGACACCGCCGTCGGAGGCAGGGGCTCTGGGGTCTCCCGGGGGAGCGTGCCGGACGGCGGCCCGCCGACGGGCCGGGCGCCGTGTCCGGCGCGGTGGTCAACGGCGGGCTCCGAACCGGCGGGTGACCGCGCGCCCGCCCCGGTGGCCGGTATTGACCGGTCATCGGGGCGGGCCCGCGTGTCGGGGCGGCGGGCGGGTGCCGTGGTTCTCTATCGTCCGTCTCGGACCGCCGAGTCCGGCCGTGTCCGAATGGCCCCGTCCGAACGAACCTGTCCGAATGGCCCTGTCCGAGTCCGTCCGGGGCCCCCTGCGGCCCCGTCGGGCCCGCAGCCGATCCGACCCCGTGGGAGTGCGTGATGCCCGGCCCAGAGCAGCAGGTGCCCGCAGACGGCGGCCGGGCCCCCCGGCCCGCCCGGACCGAGGAGAACGCCGACGTCATCGTGGTCGGCGCCGGCCCAGCCGGCTCCACCGCCGCCTACCACCTCGCCCGCACCGGCCTGGACGTCCTGCTGCTGGAGAAGTCCGCGTTCCCGCGCGAGAAGGTCTGCGGCGACGGCCTCACCCCGCGCGCCGTCAAGCAGTTGACCGACCTCGGCATCGACGTCTCCGAGCAGGCCGGCTGGCTGCGCAACCAGGGGCTGCGGCTGATCTCCGGCCGGCGCGCGCTGGAGTTCGACTGGCCCGAGCTGTCCGCCTACCCCGGCCACGGACTCGTCCGCCGGCGCGCCGACTTCGACGAACTGCTCGCCCGCCGGGCCGCCTCGGCCGGCGCCCGGCTGATCGAACGGGCCAACGTGGCAGGCCCGTTGGTGGACGAGCGGAGCGGCCGGATCACCGGCGTCACCGCGAAGCTCGGCGACGAGCGCCGGCCCGTCAGCTACCAGGCGCCGGTCGTGGTCGCTGCGGACGGCAACTCCACCCGCCTCTCCGTCGCGATGAAGCGCTACCGCCGCACCGACCGCGCCATGGGCGTCGCCTACCGCACCTACTTCACCACCCCCCGCCACCAGGACCGCTACCTGGAGGCCTGGCTCGACCTGCGCGACCCGGGCGACCCCGCCCGCCGCCTGCTGCCCGGCTACGCCTGGGTGTTCGGCATGGGCGACGGCACCGCCAACGTCGGCCTCGGCGTCCTCGACACCGCCCACGTCGACCTCGACTGGCGCGACCTGCTCCGCCGCTGGTGCGACAGCCTGCCGCCCGCGTACGGCTACACCCCCGACGCCGTCACCGAGCCCGTCCGCGGCTCCGCCCTCCCGATGGGCCTCAACCGCCAACCCCACTACGCCGACGGCTTGTTGCTCATCGGTGACGCCGGCGGCACGGTCAGCCCCGGCACCGGCGAAGGCATCGCCTACGCGATGGAATCCGGCCGCTACGCCGCCGAGACCATCGTCCAGGCCCTCGCCCGGCGCACCGACCGCGGCCGCGAACTGGCCCTGCGCGCCTACCCGCAGGCGCTGCGCTCCGCCTACGCCGGCTACTTCGCGCTCGGCCGCCTCGCCGCCGACCTGCTCGGCCGGCCCAGGCTGCTCGGCGCGGCCGGCGCCGCCGGGCTCGGCCACCCGGCGCTGCTGAAGGTGGCGTTCCGGCTCATGGTCAACCTCACCGAGCCCAACTCCAACGACGCCCTCGACCGGCTGCTCCACCTGATCGGGCGGGTCGCGCCGGGGCGCTGACGGGTGGTTGCGCGGCGCGCCGGGGTCGGTGCCGGACCGCTCAGTCTTTCGGGTGAACCGGTCCGGCGTCCCGGGGTTGGCCGGAACCGGGGAATTCGGTGCGTCTTCGGCCTAGTCGTGTTGACGGATGATCAGCTGATCCGCTTGCCTGGTGTCGAAACGGACACGGAGGGTGAGCAGGACGTCCCCTCCGTGCGACCCCCCTCACGACGGAGACACCGTGCGCCTTCGCCTTCGCCTGCTCGTCGCGCCACTCGCCGCAGCCGCCGCCCTGATCGCCCCGAGCATCCCGGCCGCCGCGGCCGACACCGCCACCGCGGGCGCCTCCACCGCGGGCGGCTCCGCCCGGGCCGCCACGCCCCCCGACGAGTGCTCCGCCGACTTCTACCAGGGTGACAAGCGGCTCGGCCCCGCCGACCTGCCCACCACCGGCCGGGTCGGCCGGGAACTCGTCGGCTACCAGCGCACCGGCTCCCTGAGCGAGCAGCAGTTCCTCACCACCTACTACGACCCGGCCGGCAACAACGGCGCCGGCGGCTGGATCTACCCGCCGTCCGACGGCTACGTCACCCTGCCCGACGGCACCCCGGTCGAGTTCGATCTCACGCTCTACCCGAACCAGAACATCGACCGCTACGGCAGCGAGTACGGCGCCTTCCTCGCCCCCGAGGGGCTGCCCTACTCCACCCGCTCCATCCCGCCGCAGAGCCTCGACGGCACCCCGCCGGCGGGCTGCAACTACCACGACTACAAGGTGGTCAAGCCCTTCAAGGTGCACGCCGGCCCGATCGCCCCGTGGTTCGGCCAGCCCGGCTGGGGCCTGCAGTACCAGCTCGACGCGGCCCTGGTGCCCGGCGGCCCGGCCAAGCTGAACGTGCTCTGGCTGGTCGACAACGGGTACCTGTCCCGGATCGTCTGACCCGGCCCTCCGGACGGCGCACGGCGGGCCCGCCGTGCGCCGTCCCGCTCACCGGGCGTCACCGGACGTCACCGGGCGGCGGGGGCGGATTCCCGGCCGGGGAAATTCGCTGGCGGGCACCGGAGCGGGCGGGATAGGAAGGCCGGATGAGCACCACCGAGAACTCCGCCGAGCGGCGCGTCCTGCGGCCCGCCACCCTCGACCTGGGCGACTTCGCGCTGCGCCCCTGGGGCAGGGCCCTCGACCTGCCCGGCGGCACCGTCCCCGCCCTGGTGATGGCCGCGGCCGACCCGGAGATCGCCCGCTGGAACCCGCTGCGGATCGCCGACCCGGCCGACGCCGAGGCCTACCTCGACCGCTGCGACACCGGCTGGGCCGAGGGGCGCGCGGCCGCCTTCGCGATCACCGACGCCCTCGACGGGACCCTCCACGGCAACGCCTTCCTGGGCTGGACCAACCAGTCGGACGGCATCGCCACGGTCGGCTACTGGCTGCTCCCCACCGCCCGCGGCCGGGGCATCGCCACCCGCGCCGCCACCGCCGTCACCCGCTGGGCCGTCGCCACCGCCGACGCCCGCCGCATCGAGCTCTGGCACGGAGTCGGCAACGAGGCCTCCTGCCGCGTCGCCGTCCGCGGCGGCTTCCGCCACGAGGGCACCACCCGGGCGTCCTACCGCTACGGCGACGGCGACTACGTCGACGAACACCTCCACGCCCGCCTCGCCACCGACCCGGACGCCGGGTAGGCCCGCCGACCGGCCGCCGCGCGGGTCCTCCCGGTGCCGGGAAACCGGTGGGCCGCAGGCTGCGCGCACGGCGGGGGAGCGGCCTAACCTGGAAGGGCGCGTACGGTGCGTGGCCCGGGAAGGGAAACGGTCGGCCATGACGGTGATCTCGGCGGCTCTCTTCGGTACCGATTGGCGCCCTGCGCCGGCCGGTTCCGCCGAACTGCTGCGGGAGTGCGCCGCCCGGGGCTGGACGGTCGTGCTGACCGGGCCCGGGCCCGGCGGGGCACCGGCCCTGACCGTGACCGCCCCCGGGCGTGACCCGGTGCGGGCCGCGCTGGAACTGGTCGGCGGCACGGCGTCGCACGCCGTGGCGGTGGCCGGCAGCGTGCGCGAGGTGCTGGCGGCGCGGCGGGCCGGGGTGCCGTGCGTCGCCCTGGCGGCCGGTGCGGACGCCGGCCCCGAGCTGCGGGCGGCGGGCGCGGTCGAGGTCCACCCCGACGCCGACGCCCTGCTGCGCGTCCTGGACGACAGCCTGCTGGCCCGTCCCCGGGCCTTCGGCCCCGTGGGCGCCGCCGCCGGCGCCGCACCACACGTCGTAACCGGCGGCCCCCTGAGCGGTTAGCGCCTGCCCGTACCGGGCAACCGCCCGGGTGCGAGCACGTCACCGGAAGTGTCGGAGGTGACCGAGATGGACGGACCCGCGTTGAGCGGATGGGAGCGACGGCTCCTTGAGGAGATCGAGTCCGATCTGCGCCAGGACACGCGCCTCGACCGGAAGTTGAGCACGATGGGCGCCAAGCCGCCCAGCCGGGTCCGGCGCGTGCTGCGCGGCGTCGGGCGCCGCCTGTCCGCCGGGGTGGTGTTGACCGCCCTGGTGATGTCCGCGATCTGCCTCAGCATCGGCGTGCGGACCCCGACCACCGCGGTGCTGACCGCCCTCGGGGTGGTGTGGGCGGCCTCGGTGGCGGCGGCGATCGCCACCTCGGCGCTGCTGCGCCGCCGGGCCGCGGGCCGGGGCGAGGGCCGGGACCAGGCTGCGGGCCGGGACCGGGGCGAACGCCGGGCCGCACCCCCCGACCGGGACGAGCGCCGCGAACGCCGCCCCTGGGACCAACCGGAGGCATGATGACCACCGACCTGTGGGAGTACCGTCCGGGCCCCCACCACGCCGCCGACCTGAGCCTGACCGGGTACGAGGTGCAGGCGACCGACGGCCCGCTCGGCCGGGTCGAACAGGACACCGGGGACCACCTGCTGATCGACGCAGGGCCCTGGGTGGCGGGCACCCGGCTGTCCGT
Organism: Kitasatospora sp. NPDC127121; assembly: GCF_042677305.1. Taxonomy (NCBI): domain Bacteria; kingdom Bacillati; phylum Actinomycetota; class Actinomycetes; order Kitasatosporales; family Streptomycetaceae; genus Kitasatospora; species Kitasatospora sp. NPDC127121. The sequence goes on from NZ_JBHXTQ010000026.1 coordinate 63,448, forward strand.
CCCGGTCGGCCTGGTGTCGCGGATCGACCACCTGGAGCTGACCGTCCACCTGGACTGCCCGCGCGCCCGGCTCAGCCCCACCCCGCCCGCCGCCGTCCATCTGGGTTCTGCCTGCGACCCGCACCGGCGCTGAGCCATGGGCTGGCCGTCCACCACGCTCACCGGCCGGACGATCGCCTTCCTGGTCGCGCCGTACGGGGCGGAGCAGATCGAGCTGACCTCGCCGTGGCAGGCGGTGGCCGAGTCCGGCGGCACCCCGCGGTTGCTGTCCACCGGGCCCGGCCGCGTCCAGGCCGTCCGGCACCGAGCCCCGGGCGACACCTTCGCCGTCGACGTCCTCGTCGCCGGGGCGCGGCCGTCCGCCTTCGACGGCCTGGTCCTGCCCGGCGGCGTCGCGAGCCCCGACGCGCTGCGGCTGGACGAGGCCGCGGTGGCCTTCGTCCGCGCCTACTGCGCCTCCGGCCGCCCGGTCGCCGCGATCTGCCACGCCGCCTGGACCCTGATCGAGGCCGACGCCGTCCGCGGCCGCACCCTCACCTCCTGGCCGAGCCTGCGCACCGACCTGCGCAACGCCGGCGCCCACTGGGTGGACGAGGAGGTGCACGTCTGCCGCGCCGGCCCCGGCCCCCTCGTCACCAGCCGCCGACCCGCCGACCTGCCGGTCTTCAACGACACCCTGGTCACCGAGTTCGTCCACGCGGCGAAGCGCCGGAAGGGGTGAACCCGCTTCCCGCCCCGGGGAGTTCCGGGTCAGCCGAGGCCCGAGGCCCGAGGCCCGAGGTGCGCAGGGGGGCGGTCAGTCGCCGCGCAGCCGGACGAAGGCGGCGGCGGGTGGGCGGCCGGTGAGGGTCAGTTCGGCGCGCAGCGGGCCGGTGAGGGGGTGGACCGGGCCGTGTTCGGGGTCGGTGACGGGCGGGCCGGCGAGGGGAGCGGCGGCCTCGGCGACCTCGCGGGCCTGGACAGGGGTGAGCCGGGGGGTGCTGAGGAGCACCCGGCCGTCGTCGAGTTCGAGGACGAGGGCGTGCGGACGGGAGGCCGGACCGGTGAAGGCGCGGACGGTGGCGTCGAGGGTGTCGCTGCGGCGGTACTTGACCCAGGCGCGGCCGGCGCCTCGCGGGCGGTAGGGGGAGCCGGCGGCCTTGCAGACCAGGCCCTCGACGCCGGTGTCGGCGAGGCGGGCCATCCAGTCCAGTGCCTCCGCCCGGTCGGTGGTGGCCAGGACCGGCTGGATCGGCGGCGGGACGTCGGCCAGGGCGGCGAGCAGCAGCCGGCGGCGGTCGGTGAGCGGCAGCCGGCGCAGGTCGCGGCCCGGCAGGGCGAGCAGGTCGAAGGCGATCAGGCCGAGGACGACGTCCGGGGCGGCGGCCCGGGCCCGGCGGGTGCGCAGCAGTTCCCCGAAGGCGAACCGGCCGGCCCGCCAGGCGACGAGTTCGGCGTCCAGCACCAGCCCTTCGGGCAGCCGGGCGACGGCGGCGGCGATCGGCGGGAACTCGGGGGCGAGGTCGCGGCCGGTGCGGGACTGCAGGACGGGCGGGCGGGCGCCGCGGGCGAAGGCGACGCAGCGGAAGCCGTCCAGCTTCAGCTCGTACTGCACGCCCGCGCCGCCCAGGCCGTCGGCGGGCGGGACGGCGGCGACGGCGGCGGGGCGCATCACCTCGACGGGCGGGTGGAGCACCTGGTGGGGCTGCTCCTGCCGGGTCGCCGGGCCGGCCGGGAGCGGTCGGGCCCGCTCCGGGTCCAGCAGCGGGGCGAACAGGTCGCCGTGGGCGGCGAGGCGCTCCGGCACCTCGGCGAGGGTGAACACCAGGTCGTCCGCCGTGCCGGCGCGCTCCAGCTCGGCCCAGGACAGCGGGGTGGAGACCGTCGGCAGCGGCCGGGCCCGGAGGGTGTACGGCGCGGCGGTGGTCTTCCTGGCGTTGTTCTGCGACCAGTCGACCAGTACCCGGCCGGCCCGCCGGGCCTTCGCCATGGTGTGCACCACCAGCTCCGGGCGGTCGCCCTCCAGGGCGGCGGCGAGCGCCTTCGCGTACGCCGAGACCCGGGCGCTGGGGGTGGGCTCGATCGGGACCAGCAGGTGCAGGCCCTTGGAGCCGGAGGTCTTCACCCAGGCAGCCAGGCCGTCCGCCGCGAGCCGCTCGCGCAGCAGGACGGCGACGGTGCGGCAGGTGAGGACGGACGCGCCCGCGCCGGGGTCGAGGTCCAGGACGAGGCGGTCGGCGAGCCCGGGCGCGGCCGCGTGCCACTGCGGGACGTGCAGTTCCAGACAGCCCAGGTTGGCGGCCCAGAGCAGTGCGGCCCCGTCGTCGAGGACCACCTGGCGCAGGCCACCGCCGCTGCTCGGCACCTCGACGGTGCGCACCCAGCGCGGGGTGCCGGCCGGCGGGTTCTTGGCGATGAACACCTCGGCCTCCACACCGTCCGGGCAGCGCAGGAAGGAGACCGGGCGGTCGCGCAGGTGGGGCAGCAGGGCGCCGTGCACGGCGGCGTAGTAGCGCAGCACCTCGCCCTTGAGGGTGCCGGTGCGCGGGTAGTACACCTTGTCGAGGTGGGAGAGCGCGAGGGTGCGCCCGTCCACCGTGAGCTGCGGCATGGGTGCTCTCCGGAGCCTGGGCGGGCCTGTGCGTGGCCCCGCAGCCAGTCTGCCCGGGCGGCGGCGGGGGCGCAGCCGGTCCACCGGCGTCGGCGGCCACTCAGCCCCGCGCGGGGGCGGCGGGCCGGGGCGCGCCCGGGTAGGTGCCGAAGTGCCACTGGTTGCCCTCCGGGTCGGCGGCGGCGAAGTCGCGCGAGCCGTAGTCCGTCTCGGTGAGCGCGGTGGTGATCCGGGCCCCGGCGGCGACGGCGCGGTCGTGCACGGCGTCCGGGTCCGCGGTGACCACGTACGCGGTGAAACCGCCCGGCCGGCTCGGGCAGGGTACGTCGCCCTCGGGCGTCTCCCGGTCGGAGCCGAGCATCACGCCGCCGCCCTCCGGCCAGGCCAGTTCGGCGTGGGCGACGAACCCGCCCTCACCGTAGGCGACGACCTCCTGGAAGCCGAAGGCGTCGACCAGGAAGCGGATCAGGGCCCGGGCGTCGGTGGCGCGCAGGCTGGGCCAGACCTGCGGGGCGGGGGCGGTGCCGTCCATGGCTGTCTCCTCGGGGGCTCGGGTTGCTTACGCCTCCCACTCTGCGGCCGCCGCACCCGCCCCGCCTTGGACGTTTCGGAACTTCGCCTCCTCCGGCCCCTCCGCCGCCAGCCATACGCTCGGCGCCGCCCCGGCCAGGGCGCGGAACTCCCGGGCCAGGTGCGCCTGGTCGAAGTACCCGCAGCGGACGGCCAGGTCGCCGAGCCGGGGCGGCGGCGAGGCGGCCAGCAGATGGCGGGCCCGGTCGAAGCGGATCACCCGGGCGGCGGCCTTCGGCGTCAGACCGGTCTCCCGGCGGAACCGCTCCTGGAGGTGCCGGGCGCTCCAGCCGGTCTCCCGGGCCAGCGCCGCCACCGGCAGGGCGCCGTTGCTGCGCCGCAGCGCCCGCCAGGCCCAGCCGACCTCCGGAGGCACCTGCCCGGACGGACGGGCGGCCCGCAGCAGCGTCCCGTCCAGCACGGCGAAGCGCTCGGACCAGGTGTGCGCGGACTGCAACTGCTCCTGGAGGCGCGGGCCGAGCCGCCCCAGCACCTCCTCCGCCGGGAGGTCGATCCCGGCCAACTCGCCGGCGGGCAGCCCGAACAGCGCCCGGGCGGCCAGCGGGTGCACGGCGATCTGCACGCCGGACTGCCGGCCGTCGTGGGTGATCAGCGCCGGGCCGGTGTGCAGGCCGCCGAGCAGCGTCCGGTAACTGCCGGGCGGCTGCGCCGGGTCGGGGTGCCCGGCGATCACCAGCGGCTCGTCCAGGGTGAGGATGAACGTCAGGTACGGGGACGGCAGGCCGCGGTGCAGGGCGGGCGGGATGCCGCGCTGGCGGTACCCGGAGTACCACGCCACGTACGGGCGCAGCGCGGGCGCGGGCCGGGCGCGGACGGCTTCGTCGATCAGGCCGGCGTCGGTGTCGGCGGCCGGGTCTGCGGCCTCGTCGGCTGCGGCTGCGGACGTCTCGGGGGCTTCCGTCGTCACGTTTCCAGTATCGGCGGCCGGAGGGGCGCGTACCGCAGTGGAACGGGCGTCTTGGACAAATGCGCACCGGGGCGGCCGAGTTCGGCCGTCCAGCGGGTGCCCCCGGGTGGAGCGGCCGTCTCGCTCAGTGGATCATGCTTTTTTGTCGGGCGAGATGCGCGCACACTGATGGGCATGGGAAAGCAGTATGAGAGCATCAACGGCAGGCTGCGGGCGTTCATCGAACGGCAGCCCGTCTACTTCGTCGCGACCGCGCCCGTCTCGACCGACGGGCACGTCAACGTCTCGCCCAAGGGCCGCTCCGGCACGCTCGTGGTGATCGACGAACTCACCCTCGCCTACCTGGACTTCGGCGGATCCACCGCCGAGACGATCGCCCACCTGCGGGAGAACGGCCGGATCACGCTGATGTGGTGCGCCTTCGACGGCCCGCCGACCGTGGTGCGGGTGCACGGCCGGGGCGAGCCGGTGTTCCGCGACGATCCGCGCTTCGCCGGGCTGTTGGGCCGCTTCGACCCGGCCGTCGACGGTTCGGGGCTGCGCGCGATCGTGCTGGTGCGGGCCGAACGGGTCAGCGACTCCTGCGGGTTCGCCGTCCCGCTGATGGACTTCCGCGCCGACCGCGAGCTGCACGCGCAGTACTTCGGCCGCAAGGACGAGGAGGAGTTCAACACCTACTGCGAGGGCAAGCAGTACGTCGGCACCAGCATCGACGGCCTGCCTGCTCTCCCGCTGCCGCTCCCGCCCCGGCCGGGCACGGCGTAGGCCCTGCGGGCCGTCAGGCCTGCGCTACGGGCAGGGTTCCTCGACGCGCATCGCGGTCAGGCCGATCACCTGCCCGGTCAGCACCTCGCCGGCCGCCGGGCTCTGCCCGCACACCTGCCACTCCCACTGCACCACCACGACCCGCCCCCGCGGATCGGCGTCCCGCACGCTGACCGGGTACCAGAGGGGCAGCAGCGCCCGTGCCGCCAGGACGGTCTGGCCGCGCAGCTCGGGCATCGGCGGGTGGGGCGGGCTGGGTGCGGGGACCGCGTAGCCGGGCCGGTCGTCCGGCGGCAGCGTGCGGCCGGGATCGGTGTGCGGATCGCAGGCGGCCAGCCCGAGCGAGGCCACGAGCACGAGCAGGGTCCAGGTGCGGCGCATGATCCCCCCGGTGGATTCGCCTATGGTCCCGGCGAGCCGACCGTACCTGCCGTGCGGTGCGCCGGATCGGTTCGTGACCGGCTCGCGGCCGGAACGTCGCCACCTCGGTACGCGCCGGGGCCCGGCCGGGGCCCCCGGGGAAGCCCGTGCACGAGCGGAACGGGCACCGCGCGGCGCTGCGCGGGCGGGTGGTCGGCCGAGGCGGGCGGGAACGCGACGACGCCGCCGCACCCGGGGAGGGTGCGGCGGCGTCGGGGGCCCTGGACAGGTGGGCCGAGGGGTGGGGACTACTTGCCCAGACCGGCCTTGACGGAGCAGATCGGCCAGGCGCCGGGGCCCTGGGCGGCGAGGACCTTCTCGCCGATGGCGATCTGCTGGTCCTTGGTGGCCTGGTGGGCCTGCGGGGCGTACGCGGTGCCGCCGAAGGCGGCCCAGGTGCTGGAGGTGAACTGCAGGCCGCCGAAGAAGCCGTTGCCGGAGTTGACGGCCCAGTTGCCGGTGGCCTCGCAGGAGGCGACCTTGTCCCAGACCGTGGCCGGCGCGGCGGAGGCGCTGGTGGCCGTGACGAGGCCGGCGACCGGCAGGGCGGTGATCGCCCCGGCCATCAGAGCCATCCGGACGCGGTTGCGGCGCTTCGGGGTGGCAGTGGTGGTGGCAGCGGCAGTCTCGTTACGGAAAGTCATGCGGGTCCTTTCGGAGGGGGCTGCGAGCGTGCGGAACCAGGCCCTCGGAAGGCCGTTGGTTTCGGGGGACACGTTGCTCGCCTGGTCCGGCACCGTTCCGGTTCCGGGGCGGTGAGGCCGACCGGAGCGGAGTGCTTGGTGCAACGAGTTCGAAGGTACGGGGGCGATTGAGGCGGTTTCAAGGATTTGGAGGTTTAGGCACGTCAGGGGGCTGTTACCGGTCGTAAGGATCAAGGAAATGGCATGATTTGGCCCGATTTGCCACCATTTGCAAGATCAAACCACCCGGCGAAGTGGCCTGCGTCACGCCGCATGTCCTGTGAGCCCGCCCACATCGTCGACAGCGCGTGACGGCCCACCAGCCCCCGGTGTCGAGATCGCCGCACCGTCCGGCGCCCCGGGTGGCCCGCGCCACAACCCTCACCAGGAGGGCCCCCTCCGCTCACGCACGGTGGCGGGCATAGCCTCGGGGCCATGAGCAACGAGAGCGATGCAGAGGACGTGGAGGCCGTCGGCGGCGCCGAGGAGCCCGGGGTGGCAGCGGCCCCCGCGGGCTTCGAACTGGGGACGGACGGGCCCAAGGTGATCCTGGCGGGGCTGGACGGCTCCGACTCCTCCTGGCGCGCCACCGCCTACGCCGCCGGGCTGGCCCGCCGGCAGGGCGCCACCCTCGCGGTCGCCTACGTCCAGCCGATCCTGGGTGCGGCCACCGCCCTGGCCGGGGCGGCGGTGGAGGAGACCACCCAGGAGATCGCGGACGAGCTGCTGTCCGCCCTGCGCGAGGCCGAGCACCACGTGAAGGAGGTGTGGCGGGTGGAATGGCGCTTCCTCACCATGCGCGGCGACCCCTATACGGGGCTGGCCAAGCTCGCGGACGAACTGCGCGCCGACGCCGTCGTGGTCGGCGCCTCCGAGCAGGCCGGGCACCGGGTGATCGGCTCGGTCGCCGTCCGCCTGGTGAAGGCGGGCCGCTGGCCGGTCACCGTGGTGCCGTAGCGCGGGCCGGGCCGCCCGGCAGGGGGCCGGGCGGCGGCGGGTAGGGTGCGTGACCATGACGGAAACGCCGGGCGCGCACCCCACCGGGCCCGCCCACCCGACCGGCAGCGACCTGCACCTCGACCTCCCCGCCGTCGGGGGCCGCCGTGCCGCGCTGATGGCGGCCCTGCGCGAGGCGATCCGCAGCGGCCGACTCGCCCCCGGCACCCGGCTGCCGCCGTACCGCGCGCTCGCCGCCGACCTCGGGCTGGCCCGCAACACCGCCGCCGAGGCGTACGCCGAACTCGTCGCGGAGGGCTGGCTGACCGCCCGTCAGGGCTCCGGCACCGCCGTCGCCGAGCGCGCCGAGCCCGTCCCGCCGAGCCCGTCCCCTCGGCCCTCCCTGCGGCCGGGGCCCGTCCACGACCTGCGCCAGGGCCAGCCGGACGCCGCGTCCTTCCCGCGCACCGCCTGGCTGGCCGCCGCCCGCCGGGCGCTGACCGCAGCGCCCAACGAGGCCTTCGGGCCCGGCGATCCGCAGGGCCGGCCCGAACTGCGCACCGCCCTCGCCGACTACCTGGCCCGCGTCCGCGGAGTGCGCACCGACCCGGACCGGATCGTGGTCTGCTCGGGCTTCGCCCACGCGCTGCGGCTGCTGTTCGCCGGCGGGGCGCCCGCCCTGCCGCCCGAGGCGACCGGGCCGCTGGCCGTCGAGGCGTACGGGCTGGGGTTCCACCGCGGGCTGCTGGCCGCCGCCGGGGTCGCCACCGTGCCCCTTCCGGTCGACGAACACGGCGCCCGGCTCGGCGGGTTGGCGCACCGTCAGGACGTCCGGACGGCCCTGCTCACCCCCGCCCACCAGTTCCCGACCGGCGGGCCGCTGCACGCCGGCCGCCGCGCCGCCGTGGTCGACTGGGCGCGCGGGCGCGGCGGCCTGCTGCTGGAGGACGACTACGACGGCGAGTTCCGCTACGACCGCCAGCCGGTCGGAGCCGTCCAGGGGCTCGACCCCGAGCGGGTGGTCTACCTCGGCTCGGTCAGCAAGAGCCTGTCACCGGCGCTGCGGCTCGGCTGGATGGTGCTGCCGGACCACCTGGTCGACCGGGTGCTCGCCGCCAAGGGCGAACGCGAGGGCTGGGCCAGCGCGTTGGACCAGTTGACCCTCGCCGAGCTGATCGACTCCGGCGGCTACGACCGGCACGTGCGGCGGATGCGCCGCCGCTACCGGGAGCGCCGCGACCAGCTGGTGGCTGCGCTGGCGGCGCGCGCCCCGCACGTTGGGGTCTCCGGCGTCGCGGCCGGCCTGCACGCCGTCCTGCGGCTGGAGCCCGGCACCGAGGACGCGGTGCTCCAGGCCGCCGCCCACCGGGGCCTGGGCCTGGACGGGCTCGCCGACTTCCGGCACCCGGGGATCGGCCCGGAGGCCATGCCGGTCATGGACGGCCTGGTCGTGGGCTACGCCACGCCGCCCGACCACGCCTACCCGGCGGCGCTCGCCGCGCTCTGCGACATCCTGCCGCCGCCCGCCTGAACCGGCCGGACCCGGGGCGGCCGGACCGGCACCGGCCTGCCGGGCGACGGGCCTCGGGTGGCCGTCCGGGGCGGCGGGCGAAGCATAGGGCCCCGGGCGGGGGAGTGGGGGCGGAACGCGGCCGGGCTGGTCCACGGTGTCCGCCCCCGACTCGTGCGTCGGTACGGACCGGGGCGGAGCGGGGCAACGGAACCGGTACGGCGCCCTACGCTCCTTGGTCATGCGCAGAACACATTTGAGCCGTGTCGCCCTCGCCGCGTGCCCGGCCCTCGCCGTCGGTCTGCTCCTCTCCGCCACACCCGCCCAGGCTGACACCCCGCTGCCGTTCACGGCCGTCTCCGACCGGCAAACGACCGTCCGGGGCGGCGAGTTCACCCTGACCCTGACGCTCAGCAACCCGTACGACACGCCGATCCAGTTCGTGTACCAGAGCGTTCAGCCGACCTACCAGACCAGTCTGGAGAACGGCCTCAAGTTCGCCGCCACGGCCTGCGGCACCCAGACCAACGGCTGCAGCGACAACGTCCACGGCGGGATCGCCCGGTACAATGTGCCGCTCGCCCCCGGTGCCACCAGCAGCTTCACGGTCACCTACACCGTGGCGCCGGACTCGACCTGCGGCGCGGCGACCAGGATCGACTTCTACTCCTACCTGTACTACGAGTACAAGGGGGGCGAGGCCAAGAACTCCGGCATCGTCGGCATCCCCGGCAGCCAGATCGCCTGCGCCTGACGCATCGCCCGACCGGCGCTGCCCTCGCCGCTTCCCCGTCGCACCCCCACTGCGCATCCCCGATCCCCCGTCAGGTGCCGGCCGCCCCCGTCCCGGCACCTGACGGGCCGTTCGCGTGCCCGGAGCCCGGTGGCGGGCCGGTGCCCATGGTCGGGGCGCAGCTGACCTGCCCCGTTTCGCCGCCCCCGCTGCACCGATACCGCCTCGCCGGGCCCGTTCCACCGGCCCCGTTGACGGCCCGCTCCTGCCGATGTCGTACGGGAGGTACGCCGCCTGTCCGCTGCCCGCTGTCCGCGCGCGGGCGTCGGTCGCGAGGGATCCGGGGCGGCGAACGGATGTTCTCGCGACCTGGGGCCCGAACGGAATGGGACTGCTTCAGATTCACCCTATCGGGGGGTAGTCGGTCTCCGCGCGGGTCCGGCCGGGCGCTGGTGATCTAGGGTTCCCGATGGGCCGCCGGGAGACGGTGGCCGTGATCGCGATGAATCGCCAACACCCCCATCGATACGCGTGTCTGATGATCCGTCATGGCATCAGTCGGGGTGGGCAGGGACGACTCCGTCGCCGTCCGACCCTGACCGCGTGATCCGACCAGATGAATGGAGACCCCTGCCGATGCCCGTGGACACGAGCCCGGAGACAGCGCAGGTCCCGCAGCAGTCCAGCCTCACGACGGCCGCTGCCCGCAACCTTGCCACCACGACCAAGTCCGCACCGCAGATGCAGGAGATCACCTCCCGCTGGCTGCTCAAGGTGCTTCCCTGGGTACAGGCCGCCGGCGGCGCCTACCGTGTCAACCGACGGCTCACCTACACCGTCGGCAACGGTGTGGTCGAGTTCATCAAGACCGGCTCCCAGGTCCGGGTGATCCCCGCCGAGCTGGGTGAGCTCGCCCTGCTGCGCGGCTTCGAGGACGAGGAGGTGTTGACCGCCCTCGCCGACCGCTGCGAGCAGCGCGACTTCGGTCCCGGCGAGGTGCTCACCACCCAGGGCGAGGCCGCCGACCGGATCTTCCTGATCGCGCACGGCAAGGTCAACAAGATCGGCACCGGCAAGTACGGCGACGACACCGTGGTCGGCGTGGCCGGCGACGGCGACCGCTTCGGCGACGACGCCCTGCTGAACCCGGACGCCGCCTGGGAGTTCACCGCCACGACCGCCACCGCCGGCGTCGCGCTCACCCTGACCCGCCGCGACTTCGCCGCCATCCGGGACAACTCGCCGAGCCTCCAGGAGCACCTGCTCGGGTTCCTGGCCCTGCCGCAGCAGGCCCAGAACGAGCGCGGCGAGGCCGAGATCGCCATGTCGGCCGGCCACCACGGCGAGTTCGAGCTGCCCGGCGCCTTCGTGGACTACGAGCTCAAGCCCCGCGAGTACGAGCTGAGCGTCGCGCAGACCATCCTCAAGGTCCACACCCGCGTCGCCGACCTGTACAACGAGCCGATGAACCAGGTCGAGCACCAGCTCCGGCTGACCATCGAGGCGCTGCGCGAGCGCCAGGAGCACGAGCTGGTCAACAACCCGGAGTTCGGCCTGCTCAACAACGCCGACTTCGACCAGCGGATCCAGACCCACTCCGGCCCGCCCACCCCGGACGACCTGGACGAGCTGCTCAACCGCCGCCGCGACCCCGACTACCTGCTCGCCCACCCGCGCGCGATCGCCGCGATCGGCCGCGAGTTCAACGCCCGTGGACTGTACCCCCACCACGTCGACCTCGGCGGGCAGCAGGTGCCGGCCTGGCGCGGGGTGCCGATCCTGCCGTGCAACAAGATCCCGATCACCAAGGAGAACACCAGCTCCATCCTGGTGATCCGTACCGGTGAGGACAACCAGGGCGTCATCGGCCTGCACCAGAACGGCATCCCGGACGAGTACCAGCCGTCGCTGTCCGTCCGCTTCATGGGCATCGACGAGAAGGCGATCATCTCGTACCTGGTCAGCGCCTACTACTCGGCCGCGATCCTGGTGCCGGACGCGGTCGGCGTCCTGGAGAACGTCGAGATCGCGCACCGCCGCCACTGAGGGCGGCCGACAAGGGGCCCGGGCCGTAACCGGCCGGCTCGAAGATCGTTTGACCTGATGACGGACGGCCCGCCCCCGGAAGGCGGGCCGTCCGCCTGATCGTGCCTCATCACGTCTGATCGCGTCTGATCACGCCTGCCCGCGTCCTCCTGCGGGCCGGGCGGATCGCCCTGTTCTGATCCCGTCCCTGGCGACCCGAGAGGTGAGTGGAGCCCATGCCGCAGCGCCGGCAGTCCCGACGGATATCGCTGGACGGCGGTGGGGGTGCGGCCTCCGGTCGGCGGACCAGGCTGATCGGCGCCGCGGTCGGCGTGGTCGCGATGTGCGCCCTGGTCGGCGGCGCCTCGGCGTCCGGCACCGAACACCACGGCGGGGAGCAGCAGCACGGCACGACCGTCGACTCGTGTGTCTGCACCGGGACGGACGTGTCGGTGGAGGTCGGGCCGGGCGGGGACGTGAACGTCGGGGTCGACGTGGACGTCCAGGTCGGCGTCACCGTCGCCCCGACCGCCGACGCGCGGCACCAGGGCCCCAAGCCCCCGCACCGGCACCACCCGTGCCGCACGCCGAAGGCCGCGCCCGGACCGGCCTCACCACGACCCTCGGACACCACGGGAGTCCGCCAACAGCCCGGCCGCCCGGACGACGAGCACGGCGGGGACGGGGGCCATGACGGGGACGGCGGCCACGGCGGGGACTGGTGGCACGGGGACTGGTGGCACCACCACCATCACCACCCGCACCCCTGCCCGAGCCCGACGGCGACCCCGACGCCGAGCCCCACCCACACGCCCAGCCCCACACCGAGCGCCACGCCGACGCCGAGCGCCACGCCGACGCCGAGCGCCACGCCGACGCCTTCGCCGACGTCGAAGCCCAGTCCGACTCCGACACCCGTCCCCACGGCGTCGCCGACCCCCGCGCCGACAACGCCGGCTCCCAGCAGGACGCCTGGGCCCACCTCGCCGCCTGCGGCACCCGCGCCTGCTCCGCCGCCCGCGCCGAACCCGCCCGCGCCGAACCCGCCTGCACCCCCGGCGCCGGCCCCGGCGGCACCCGCGCCCCCGCCGGACCCGGTGGCCCCCAGTCCGGCCACGCCGAGCCCGGTGCGCCCGAGCCCGCTGTGGCCGACCCCGGCGGCGCAGCCCGTCTACCACGTGCGGGCGGCGCAGCCGCCGGCCCCGCTGCAGCACCACCACAACGCCCCGGCGACGACCACCATGCTGCTGGTCACCGTGCCCGCCATCCTGGCGGCGGCGGCCCTGCGCCCGGGCCGTGGACGCGGCCGGTCCGGCCGTTCCGGGCGGTCCTGACCGCCCCACCGAGGCGGCCCGCCCCGGCCCCCGGTCCGGCCCTGGAGCCCGACCTGCCCGGCCCGGGGCCGGCCTCGTCACCTTTTTTCCGTCACAAGCCGAGCCAGAGAAGGGAGTTCCCATGTCCGAATGGTTGGCGTTGGCCATCGCGATGGCGGCGGCCTGTGCCGTCGTGGTGGCGGTGGTGGTGCTGCGGCACCGCCGGGTGGGCACCGAGAAGAACGTCGACGAGACCCCGGACGTCATCGACTACATCACGATGATGATCGGCGTGGTTTACGCGATCGTCCTCGGTCTCGCCCTCGCGGGTGTCTGGGAGGCGCGCGGCGCCGCCCAGGACGACCTGTTCCGGGAGGCACAGTCGTTGCAGGAGGTGAGCGACCGGGCGGTGGTCTACCCGGCCGAGTTCCGCGACCAGGTCCGGGCCGACGTGGACGCCTACGTCTCGTACGTGGTGAAGGTCGAGTGGGACTACATGCGCAAGAACGGCGAGATCTCCGACAAGGGCACCGAACTGCTGGACAAGCTGCGGGTGGACGTCGCCACCCGGCCGCCGGCCTCCGAGCTGGAGTCGCAGTCCTACCAGCCGATCATGGACCGGATCAGCCAGGCCGACGACGCCCGCAACTCGCGCGGGCAGAACGCCGGGCCGACCATGCCCGGGGTCGTCTGGTTCGGCCTGATCACCGGTGCGGTGGTGACCGTCGGCATGCTGTTCGCGTTGCAGATCCGGCGCACGCCGAGGGAGTTGATCCTCGCGGGCTGCTTCAGTGCGCTGATCGCGTTCCTGCTGTTCATGATCTGGGACTTCGACGATCCGTTCGGCCGCAGCGTCTCGGTGACCACCCAGCCGTTCGTCGACCTGTTCCCCTCCCTCGGGCTGAAGGGCTGAGCAAGGCCCGCTGAACCTCGCCGAAGCACGGTGGGGGCCCGGGGGGGGGCCCGCCCGGGCCCCCACCGGGCCCCGCTGCCCGCAACCCGCCCCCCCAACAGGTTTTAAACAGAGCCAAGGCGAACGAGGT
>NZ_JBHXTQ010000026.1:76973-88797 GCF_042677305.1 Kitasatospora sp. NPDC127121
GTTCGTCCCCCTTGCCCCCCCCCGGGGGGCGGTGGGTGTCCCCCCGCCCGCAGCACCCGCCCCCCCCCCGGGGGGCCCGGCGGGTTTCGCGGGGGGGCCCCACCGGTGTGCCGGGCGTCAGCGCAGGCTGCCGTCCATGGAGTTGAGCAGCGTGCCGGAGGCGTCGTCGTTCTCCAGGGAGAAGGCGAACAGACCGCCGAGGCCCTTGCTCTTGGTGTAGGCGCCGCGCGCCTGGATGGCCTGCGGGGTGTCGCCGGTCCAGAAGTTGGTGCCGTCGTAGACCCAGCTGCTCTCGGTGACCGGGTCCCAGTGGGTGGTGGCAGCGGTCGGGTTGAGCTCCTTCCAGGCGGCCAGTCCGGCCTCCTGGCTCAGCGGCTTGGCGGCCGTCGGGCCGGTCGCGCTCTGGTACAGGCCGTAGTTGGAGCCGGCCGGGACGCCCGTCCAGCCGCGCCAGTAGAACGGGATGCCGAGCACCAGCTTGTTGGCGGGGAAGCCGCCGGGGATGCCGTACTCGGGCAGGCCGGTGGTGTACGCGGCGAGCATGGTGTCCACGTTGTACTTGCGGGTGCCGGGGGTGATCGGCGTGGTCGGGTCGGCCGGGCTGTCGTGCAGCGGGTCCTGGTGGTTGGTCGGGCCCTTGGCGTCCCAGGCGCCGTGCATGTCGTAGGACATGACGTCGGCGTAGTCGAGGTAGTTGCCGATCTTGTCGGTCTCCAGCTGGGCGATCTTGTCCTGGCCGCTGGGCAGGGCCGCGGACAGCAGGTAGCGCTTGCCCTGGGCGGAGCCGAGCGCGTCCAGCTGGGTGCGGAACTCCTTGAGCAGGAGGGTGAAGTTCTGCTTGTCGGCAGGGGAGTAGTGGTTGCCGGTGTGGCCGCCGGCCGAGCCCGGGTACTCCCAGTCGAGGTCGACGCCGTCGAAGATGCCGGCCGCCGTGGCCGCGCCGCCGGAGGCGTCGCCCGCGACGCCGGTCGGCAGGTTCCCCTTGAGGAACATGTCGACGCAGGAGGAGACGAAGGTCTTCCGGGAGGCGTCGGTGGCGGCCGCGTCGGAGAAGTACTTGGAGTACGTCCAGCCGCCGATCGAGATGGTGAACCGCAGGTTCGGGTACTTGGCCTTGAGCTGGCGCAGCTGGTTGAAGTTGCCCTTGAGCGGCTGCTCCCAGGTGTCGCTGCTGCCGTCCACGCTGGTGCCGGAGTTGTAGTCGGACTGGTAGTCGGCGTAGGCGTCGCCCGCGCCGTCACCGGCGTTGGGGTTGTTCTCGTTGGTCGAGTCGGAGGCCTTCACCGCCTGGAAGCAGGTGAGCTTGGTGGGGTCGATGTTGGCGAACGCGTAGTGGATGACGTCCAGCTTGCCCGCGGCGCCGCTGGTGTCGACGTTCTTCGGGTAGTACGCGTTCTCGTAGACGCCCCACTGGTCGAAGTAGGCCGAGCGGACGGGCTGTTGCGCGGGCGCGGCGGCCGTCGTGGTGCTCACCGCGGCGGACTGGGCGGAGGCGTGGGAGCCGGAGTAGCCCTGGACGCTGAAGGTGTACGCCTTGCCGGGCAGCAGCGAGCTGACGGCGACGGAGGTGCCCATCGAGGTGGCGACCAGCTGGCCGTTGGACCACACCTTGTAGGCGATCGGGCCGTCGCCGGTGGTCAGGGTGGAGGGCTGCCAGGTGAGCACCACGGCGCCCGCGGTGACCTTGCTGACGGCGACGCCGGTGGGCGTGGTGACCTTGCCGTCCCCGGCCGGGCCGCTGGCGGTGGCCGTCGCGGTCGGGCTGCCGGATCCGGTGGGGCTGCCGCTGGCCGTCGGGCTGCCGCTCGCGGTGGGGCTGGTCGAGGCGGTGGGGCTGCCGGACGCGGTCGGACTGCTGGACGCGGTGGGGCTTCCGGAGGCCGTCGGGCTGCCGCTCGCGGTGGGGCTGCCGGTGGAGGTGGGCCCGGCCGGGCCGGTGAGGCTGAGGTCGTCGGCGTAGTAGGCGCCGGTGCCGTACCAGCCGTGGGTGAAGACCGTCACCGAGGTGGTGGTGGCGCCGGTGGTGAAGGTGGTGCTCAGCTGGTTCCAGCCGGTGCCGCCGGGCGTCCAGACCGAGGAGTTGACGCCCGTCCCGGTGGCGCCGAGGTAGACGTAGCTGCCCTGGACGAAGCCGGACAGGGTGTACGTGGTGTTCGGCTGGACGGTGACGGTCTGCTGGCACTGAGCGGTGTCGGAGGCCGAGGCCGCGCCGCTGAGCGCGTAACTCCCGCCGTGCACCGGGGTGGTGACGACGGAGCCGTTGGCGCAGGTCCAGCCGGTCAGGGTGCCGGCCTCGAAGTCGCCGTTGGCCAGCAGGTTCACCGGGGCGGCCGAGGCGGGGCTGAGGGTCAGGGCGAGGGCGGCGCCGCTGGTGCTGAGCGTGGCGGCGAGGGCCAGGGCCATGGCCCGTCTGCGCGGAGCGGTCCGGCGCCCGGCGGCCGGGGCGGGCCGTGCGGGCATGACGCGGTCGTGCATGCGGTGTGTCCTCCGGATGTGTGGGGGTTCCGGCGGTGCGTGGCCCGGGTGGGCCGGGGGAGCCGCCCTGGCGCTGTGGGGGCGCGCGGGCAGGTGGAGCGTGCCGACGTACGGACGGCGGGCGCGGCGGGCCGGCTGACCCGCTCGCGTCACGACATCACAGATTGGACTGGACCAATATTCGCCGTCAAGGGTGTCCGCCCGCTGGACCGTTCCGGGCCGCCGCCGCCCGGGCCCGGTAGGTTGACCGCTGCGGAGCAGGCCCGCCGAACGGAGGACTCGCCATGGACAGCCAGGACTGGGACGACCGCTACGCCGCGACCGAGCTGGTGTGGGGCGCCGAGCCCAACCGCTGGGTGGTCCGCGAACTGGCCGGCCTCACCCCGGCCCACACCCCCGGCCACGCCCTCGACCTGGCCGCCGGCGAAGGCCGCAACGCCATCTGGCTGGCCGGCCGGGGCTGGGAGGTCACCGGGCTGGACTACTCCGCCGTCGCCCTGGAACGCGCCGAGCGGCTCACCGCCGACCTGCCCGACGAGGTCGCCGACCGGCTCACCTGGCGGCACGGCGACGCCCGCACCTTTGAGGCCCCCGCCGCCGGCTACGACCTGATCCTGGTCGCCTACCTCCAAGTCCCCGCCCAGGACCGGCGGACCGCGCTGCGCCGCGCCGCCGCCGCGCTCGCTCCCGGCGGCACCCTGCTGGTGGTCGGGCACGACCTGAGCAACCTCACCGAGGGCGTCGGCGGCCCGCAGGACCCGGCCGTGCTGTTCACCCCGGAGGATGTCCTCGCCGACCTCGCCGACCGCGGCCTGCGCACCGTCCGGGCCGAACGGGTGCACCGGACGGTCGGCCCGGAGCCCGGGCACAAGGGCGAGGGCGACGGCGTCGCGGTCGACGCGCTGGTGCGCCTGGAGCGGGGTGCCGAGTGATGACGGGGCGCCGAGTGGCGGGAGACCAGGTGATGAGGGGCCGAGTGATGGAGCACCGAGTGGCGGCGCGGCCGGCCCGGCGCACCCTGCTCACCGGCCTGGCGATCGCCGCTCCGGTGCTGCTGGCGGGCTGCTCGGCCGCCTCCGGCAAGGCCGGCAAGAAGGCGGGCAAGGACGCCGGCGCGGCCAGGGCGAGCGACGCGGGCGGCGAGGCCCTGGTGATGATCATCCGCCACGGCGAGAAGCCGGACGGCAACCACCCGGGACTGGACGAGAACGGTGGCCACGACGGCAAGTCCCTGACCGAGCGCGGCTGGTCCCGCGCCCGGGCGCTGCCCACCCTGTTCGCCCCGCCCGCCCCCGGCCTGCGCACCCCCGTCCGGATCCTCGCCGCCACCGACCAGGGCCCGCTGGCCGGGGCGCACCGGATGCGGCAGACCGTCACCCCGCTGGCCGCCAAGCTCGGGCTGACCGTCGACACCGGGTACGCCGAGTCCCAGGAGACGGCGCTGGCCGGCGTCGCCCTGGCGGGGCCCCAGCCGGTGCTGATCTGCTGGGAGCACTCGCGGATCCCGCGGATCGTCGAGGCGCTCGGCGCCGCCGGCAGCGGCGCGCCCGCCACCTGGCCGGACCGCTTCGACCTGGTCTGGGTGTTCGCCCGCCCGGCCGGCGGGGCCTGGACCTTCCAGGAGGTCCGCCAGCACCTGCTGGACGGCGACGCCTGATCCGCCTGCCGGCGTACGCGATGTGACGAAGAGTCAACTAGCTTGTGAGTCATGAGAATTCGCGCGTTCTTCGCCGCCGCGGCCGTCACGGCGATGCTGCTGTCCGGCTGCGCCGAATCCGGCTCCGAGGGCGGGCCGCAGCCCCGGCCGACCCGGGCCAGCGGCGCGCCGCCGACCGGGGGCGAGCGCCGGGCCGACGGTGCCGAACTGCTCTACCGGGCCGAGGGCGGTCGCAGCGCCCAGAACCCCGCCTTCGCCCCGGACGGCCGCTCGGTGCTGCTGACCGAGTTCAGCGAGGGCTACAACAAGGGCGCCGCCGCCCTCGGGGTGCTGCCGCTGGACGGCGGCCGCACGCCGCAGAAGGTCCTGGAGGATCCCGACAAGGCGGCCGTCAACCTCCCGGGCACCAGCTGGAACGCCGCCACCGGCGCCTTCACCTTCGCCACCGACCGGGAGTCCGGCCACGACGAGGTCTGGCTGATGACGCCCGGCGGCAGCCCGGAGCGGGTCACCCGGCACGAGGACGGCAGCGGCTACAGCGAGCCGAGCTTCTCCCCGGACGGCGCCTGGATCGTCTTCCAGCAGAGCTGGGAGCCGGAACACGCCGCCGTGCACGGCGACGACGCCGAACAGGACTCGCTCTGGAAGGTCCGCCGCGACGGCGGCCCCCCGGTCCGGCTGGTCGACGGCAAGGGCACCGGCACCGACAACCGGCAGCCGAACTGGTCGCCCCGGGGCGACCGGATCGTCTTCCAGCGGCGTGCCGCCGGCAGTGAGAACTGGGCGCTGTGGACGGTCGGCGCGGACGGCACCGGCCTGCGCCAGGTCACCGACGTGCCGGGCGAGCACACCGATCCCACCTGGTCCCCGGACGGCCGGTACCTGGTGTTCTCCTCCAACCTCGGCGACCTGCCGAACGCCCAGGTCTTCGTGGTCGCGGCCGACGGCGGCCGCCCCGTCCGGGTGACCGGCGACGACGGCTCGTACGACGGCGCGCCGAGCTGGTCCCCGGACGGGAAGTGGATCGCCTTCGAGTCCGCCCCGGGCGGCGAGGCCAACCCCGCCGCCCTTTGGCGCATCCCCGCGCCCGCGCTTTAGGACCGGACAGACCTAGCCCGCCGTCACCGTCACCACCGAGTACTGCACGACGGTCAGCGGCACGCTGACCGTCGCTCCCGTGACGGTGTACGGGACGGGCTTGGGCGTCGGGTCGGTGCCGTCCGGGGTGGCGACGGTGACGGCCGTGACGGCGGCGCCGGCCGGGAGGGCGTAGGAGAGCGTGCAGTTGGCGGGCGTGGTGCGGAAGGCCGCCGGGGTGTCGCCGAAGTTGGTGAAGTTCACCAGGTGGAGGACGGTGTCGTTGCCGAGCCGCCGCGCGTCCAGGAAGATCCGGCGGTCCCCGGCCAGGGTGACGGCGGGCGGTGCGGACTGGCGGACGGGGGCGAGCAGTTGGTCGGCCGAGGCCTGGTCGGTCTTGGTGAGGTAGCTGAGCCCGGCCCGGTTGCGGACGTACCAGCAGGTGCCGCTGCCGTAGGCGTTCTGCTTGGCGGCCGGCAGCGGGCTTCCGCGGCGCAGCCCGAGCACGTCGGAGAGGGCGAACTCGGTGCGCTGGCCGCCCAGTTCGTCGAGCGCGGTGGGCGCCGGGCCGGTGATCACGATCGTCCCGCCGGCCGCGACGAAGCCCCGCAGCACGGCCGCCTCGGCGTCCGAGACCGCCTGGAGGTCGGGCAGCAGCAGCACCTTGAACCGGGCCAGGTCGGCGGCGGCCAGGCCGGGGCTGGGCACCGTGTCGAACGGGATGTGCGCGTACACCAGCGCCTTCACCGTGCCCCGGAACTCGCCCAGCCAGGGGACGGAGGCGCAGCTCTGCTCCGGGTCGTCGCCGCCCCACCAGTCGGCGATCCCGGCCGGCGCGGTCGCGTTGACGTACATCCCGATGCCCGCGCCCGGGCTGACGTAGTCCCGGGACGGGCTGGAGTGGTAGACGCCGACCTGGGCGGTCGAGGTGGCGTTGTAGAGCCGCTCCTGGTTGGTCTGGACGAAGCGGTACATCCGGGCGCGCATCGCCGCGTCCACGGTGTCGTTCTTGTACGGCGTCTTCACCTCGTAGGGGTTGCAGCCGGCCGCGATCAGCTGGGACATCACCAGCGAGGCGTCGTCGGCCTGCCAGCCGTAGGAGAACGCCCAGGCGGGCTTGGTGCCGCTGGCGCCGCGCGCGTACTTGTACATCGAGATGAGACAGACCCAGTCGGAGGCGGTGGCGTGCCGCATGCCGTCGTAGTTGCCGAGGATGTCCACCTCCCAGACCTGGCTGACGGCGCCCTCGGCCTGGCGCAGGTAGCCGCCGTCCAGGCCGATCGAGGTGGCGTAGCGGTAGTCCATCGAGACGGTCTCGACGAAGGTGACCAGGTCGGGGTTGACCACGCGCCCGGCGGCGGCGATGTCGAGCTGGAACTGGAGCAGGTTGCGGTGGCGCCATTCGACGTAGCGGCGGAACACCGGGTCGGCGAAGTCGGCGGCCTTGGGCAGGGCGAGGCCGGTGTCGGCCTTGAAGGCGGCCGCGCCCCAGGTGGAGGCGTCGCACCAGGAGAGCACGCCGTCGAAGTAGATCGGGACGTCCGGCCAGATGCCGTCCACGCCGGTGGCGGCCACGCCCTTGATCCGCTTGAGGTAGTAGTCCCGCCAGGGCGAGTTGGGGCTGAGCCAGACGCTCTCGTCGCCCGGGTCGACCCAGACCACCACGCTGCCGTAGAACACGTTGGGCTTTCCGGCGAGGTCGCGCTGCACCCAGGCGCCGCCCTGGTCGTTCTTGTAGAACGAGCGGCCCTTCTCGCCGCCGGGGGAGATCAGCTCCAGGGAGGGGTAGTACATGACGACCTTCAGACCGGCGGCGTGCGCCAGGCCGGTGAAGGTCTTCACCTCGGCCATGTGGGCCGCGAACTCGGCGTCGGTGAGCCAGTTGGAGAGCAGGGTGTCGAGTTCGATGACGCTGACGTTCTGCGCCTTCAGGGCGTCGACGGCGCTCTGCATGTCGGCGGGCTCGTTGAAGGTGCCGTCGCCGACGCGGGCGAACCGGGCCCAGTCCGGCCAGGGCTGCGCCGTGGCGGCGGTGCCCGGGAGGGGTGCGGGTGCGGGCGCGGGCTCCGGTACGGGCACGGGCGCGGACTCCGGGGCGGCGGCCCAGGCCTGGCCGCCGGGCAGCAGGCGGACGGCGGCGAGCGCGCCGCCGGTGCCCAGGCCGGCCCGCAGCAGGCGGCGGCGGCCGAGGCGCGAGGTGGTGGCGGCGGTGGCGGGTGCGGGCGGTGTTCCTTCGTGCTCGGACATGGTGGTCCCCCCAGCGTGGGTTGGCGGATCACGGGAACGTGCGCGGAACGCTCGGTGCGTCGGCGGCCGTTCTCCCGGTCGGCGGCGCCTCCGAGCCGACCCTAGTCCGCGTGCCGCCCGCCTGTTCGGCCCCTGTTCGCGGCTACGCCAGACGTCGGATCGCCGGTTGCCAGGTTGACCGAGCCGGATTGCGCGCCCGCCCCGCGCAAGCTCCTCCCCGGGGCGCTTGACAGTGTGCAGACCGTCCCCGGTGGTGACGGCGGGGGGAGCGCGGGGTAGGGGTGCTGGGAGCGCGCCGGTCGGATGATCATAGAAGTTCGACAGTGCTGTAGATTCACGGCACGGAGCGGCGGCAGGGACGAGGAGGGCACGATGAGCGTTTCGCTGGCCAAGGGGCAGAAGATCAGCCTGGAGAAGCCGGGCGGCGGTCAGCTGAGTGTGGTCCGGATGGGCCTGGGCTGGAAGGCCGCGCAGCCCAAGGGCTTCTTCGCCAAGCTGCTGGCCGCCGGTCGGGAGATCGACCTGGACGCCTCGGCGGTGCTGTTCTCCCAGGGGCGGCCGGTGGACGTGGTCTTCTTCCAGCACCTCAACAGCAATGACGGTTCCGTCCGGCACAGCGGCGACAATCTGGTCGGCGGCGCGGGCGACGCGACCGACGACGAGTCGATCACCGTCGACCTGACCAAGATGGCCGCCGAGGTCGACCAGATCCTCTTCACCGTCAACTCCTTCACCGGCCAGACCTTCCAGGAGGTCGAGGCGGCCTTCTGCCGGCTGGTCGACGAGCAGACCGGCGCCGAACTGGCCCGGTACACGCTCACCGGGGGCGGCCCGTACACCGCGCAGATCATGGCCAAGGTGCAGCGCACGCCCACCGGTTGGCAGATGACCGCGATCGGGCAGCCGGCCAGCGGACGGACCTTCCAGGACCTGATGCCGGAGCTGGTCAAGCACCTGTGACCCGGTCCGGGGCCGGCCCGCCGCGGCCGGCCCCGTCGCGGGCCTTGATGTCAGCGCACTTCCAGGTCGCGGCGCCGGAACCCGGCCAGCGCCAGGGCGATCAGGGCGGCCGCGACCAGGGTGAGCGCCGCGAGCGGCGTCCAGTCCATGGCGGCTGCCGGGAGCCGGGGCACCTGCCCGAACGGGGAGAGCCGGTCCAGGCCCGCCGGGAGCTTCAGCAGCGGGCCCAGGTATCCGATCACGAACGCGTATGCCGGCACCAGCCAGGCCAGCTGCGTCGCCCGGGGCAGCCAGCCGTACACGGCGGCGGCGAAACCCACCGTCACCCACTGGGCGGGCGCGAACGCCAGGGCCGCGCCGAGCAGTCGCGGGAACGCGCCGGCGTCACCGGTGGACAGCGCCCCGGCCAGGCCGAAGCCCACCCCCGCCGCGAGCAGCACCGCGGTCGAGCCCAGTAGTGCCGCCGCCAGGTGCCCGCCCAGCCAGCCGGACCGGGACGCCCCGGTGGCCAGCACCGGCTCGGCCCGCCCGGCGCTCTCCTCGGCGCGCGGGCGCAGCGTCGCCAGCACCGCGTAGACCGCGCCGACCACCGCCACCACCAGCAGGGTCATCGCGGCGAAGGAGTCGGTGAGCGAGCGGCCGCCGAGCCGGGCGAGGGCCTCCTTCAGCTGGTCGACGTCCTTGACCATCGCGTCGGCGCCGCCCAGCAGCGACCCGTACATCGCGCCGAGCAGCAGCAGCGCGACCGCGAAGCCGCCCAGCAGGCCGCGGTGCAGGCGCAGGGCGAGGCCGAGCGGGGTGCCGAGGGCGGGGCGCGCGGTGGGCGGCCCCGGACGGGCGGCGCGCAGGCCGGCGCCCACGTCCCGGCGGGTGCTCAGCGCGAAGCCGGCCGCGCCGGTGACGACGGTCAGGGCGAGTGCGGGCAGCAGGGGCCACCAGTGGTCGTCCACGAAGGGGTAGCTGCGCTGGAGCCAGCCGATCGGGGAGCCCCAGGAGAGCCCGTTCGACCCGGCGTCCCCGGCCGCGCGCACCGCGTAGGCGGCGCCGAGCACCGCGAGGGCCAGCCCGGAGGCCGTCCGGGCGTGCGCGGTGACCTGGACGGCGACGGCGGCGACCGCCGCGAACAGCAGTCCGGCGGCGGTGGTCGCGGCCCCGAACAGCAGCGCGCCGCCGGTGCCGAGCCCGGGGACGCCGAGGGCGGGCAGCCCGGCGGCGAGCAGCAGGCCGAGCGCGAGGTCGGCGACGGCGGCGGCGCCCAGGGCGGCCGCGAGCTGGGCGTGCCGGCCGACGGCGGCGGAGCGGACCAGCTCGGCCCGCCCGCTCTCCTCCTCGGCCCGGGTGTGCCGGGCGACGGTCAGCACGCTCATCAGCCCGGCCAGCACCGCCAGCAGGCCGAGCAGCCGGTGGCCGAGCATGGCGCCCCAGGTGTAGTCGGCCAGGTAGTGCCCGGGGCCGGTCATGGCGAGGACGGCTGAGCCGGCGGAGGCGTGGGCGATCGAGGCGCGGTCGGCGGCGGTCGGGTAGAGGGTGTGCACGCTGTTGGCGCTGGCGAGGGTGAGCAGGCCGAGGCCGAGCACCCAGGCGGAGAGGCGGAGCCGGTCGCGGCGCAGGGCGAAGCGGAGCAGCGTGGCGGTGCCGGCCAGGGTGGTGTGCGGGCGGGGCGGGCGCGGGGCCGTGGCGGGCGCGCTGGTCGCGGTGGTGGTGGCGGTCATCGGGCGGCCTCGCCGTCGAGCGGGTGCCCGTTGGCGGCCAGTTCGTCGCCGTAGTGGCGCAGCATCAGCTCCTCCAGCGTGGGCGGGTGGCTGACCAGGCTGCGCAGTCCGGCCTCGCCGAGGCGGCGGATGGCGGCGTCCAGGTGGGCGCCGTCCACGGCGAAGTGCACCCGGGCGCCCTCGGTGCGGACGGCGTGCACGCCCTCCAGCGTCTCCAGTCCGGTGACGGGGCGGTGGGTCTCGGCCTCGACCGTGGTGCGGGTGAGGTGGCGTAGTTCGCCGAGGCTGCCGGTCTGCACCACCCGGCCGTGGCGGATGATGCTGACCCGGTCGCCGAGCTTCTCCACCTCGTCCAGGATGTGGCTGGACAGCAGGACGGTCCGCCCCTGCCGCCGGGCCTGGAGGACGACGTCCTGGAAGACCACCTCCATCAGCGGGTCGAGGCCGGAGGTCGGCTCGTCGAGCAGCAGCAGTTCGGCGTCGGAGGCGAGCGCGGCGACGATGGCGACCTTCTGCCGGTTGCCCTTGGAGTAGCTGCGGCCCTTCTTGGTGGGGTCGAGGTCGAAGCGCTCGATCAGCTCGTCGCGGCGGCGGCGGTCGAGCCGGCCGCGCAGCCGGGACAGCAGGTCGATGGCCTCGCCGCCGGTGAGGTTGGGCCACAGTTCGACGTCGCCGGGGACGTAGGCGAGGCGGCGGTGCAGTTCGACGGCGTCGTGCCAGGGGTCTTTGCCGAGCAGTCGGGCGCTGCCGCCGTCGGCGCGCAGCAGGCCGAGGAGCACCCGGATGGCGGTGGACTTCCCGGCGCCGTTGGGCCCCAGGAATCCGTGCACCTCGCCGGTCTCGACGGTGAGGTCGAGGCCGTCCAGCGCGGTGGTCCGGCCGAAGGTCTTGCGCAGGCCGGTCAGGGTGATTGCCTTCGTCATGCTGCTGAAGCTACCGTAGTTTCAGAAAAACGTGAATATTGGGAAGGCGTTAAAGTTCAGTCGAGTTGTTGATCACCGGAGAGGGGAAGGCGCGCGTGGTGGAGCGGGAAGCGGAGCAGGGGCGCGACGAGCAGGCGGTGGCGGACTTCGTCGAACGGTTCGCGGCCGAGCTGGCGTCCGCGGGCATGGGCCGGATGCCGTCCCGGCTCTTCTCCTGCCTGATGGCCGAGGAGAGCGGCGTGCTGACCTCCGCCGAGCTCTCCGAGCGGCTGCGGATCAGCCCGGCCGCGGTGTCCGGCGGGATGCGCTACCTCATCCAGATCGGCCTGGCCGCCAAGGAACGCGAGCCGGGCTCGCGGCGCGACCGCTACCGGGTGCTGAACGACGTCTGGTTCGAGTCGCTGACCCGGCGCGACGAGTACCTGCTGCGCTGGGTGCGGGTGCTCAGGGACGGCGAGGCCACCGTCGGCGCGGGCACCGTCGCGGGGGCGCGACTGGGGGAGAGCGCGGCCTTCTTCGCGTTCATGGTGGACGAACTGCACGGCATGCTCGCGCGGTGGCGGGTGCACCGGGAGGGGCTGGGGCCGGGGGCGCTGCCGGGGGCCGGGGCCGGGGCCGGGTCGGATCCGGCGTAGGGCTCGGTCTCGGTCTCGGTCTCGGGAGCGTAGCGGGCGGGGCGGGGAACGCGGACGGGCCCCCCCCCCGGGGGGGGGCCGCGGCGGGGGTTGCGGGGTCACCCGGGCGGGGGGGCGGGCGGGGGGGGGGGGGCCCCC